>OMPZ01000100.1 GCA_900313125.1 uncultured Eubacteriales bacterium
CTCCTGTGGAGACCTCTGCAAAGCAGAAGCGCCCGAAGGAAGTGCCCTTGGGGTACACTGACCGACGCGGCAGCGGAGACTGTGCCGAGCCGCGCGGGACTAATGTAGTGCCTTATATAAACTATAAACGCGTAAATAAATTTGTAAATTTTCGTTTTATTACTTGTACTAATGAGAGAATTAGTTTATAATAAATACAGGACTGTAATTTTTTAAAAACACCGGTGTAACGGTTGTGAACGACCGTGTAATTCTTTCGGTCGCGCTGCCCGGTTTGTCTATAACATCTTCATCATGTAATATGGATTGAAAGGAAAGATCGGAAATGTTTGCAAGAGATATAGGTATAGACCTCGGAACGGCTAATACTCTTGTTTATCTGAAGGGGAAGGGCGTTGTGATGCGCGAGCCCTCGGTCGTTGCCGTTGATACAAGAAACGACGATGTGCTCGCTGTCGGCACTCAGGCGAAGGATATGCTCGGAAGAACGCCCGGTTCGATCGTTGCGGTAAGACCGCTGCGCGACGGAGTTATCGCCGATTTTGATATCACCGCGACTATGCTCGAAAAGTTCATTCGCGGCACAACTCATACGGGTATTTTCAGCCACCCGAAGATAGTTATCGCGCTGCCCTCGGGCGTTACCGAGGTAGAGCGCAGAGCCGTTGAGGATGCGGCAGAAAGCGCGGGCGGCAGAAACATCGAGCTTATGGAGGAGCCTATGGCAGCCGCACTCGGCGCAGACCTGCCCGTGTTTGAAGCGGTCGGTTCGATGGTCGTAGATATCGGCGGCGGTACGAGCGAGGTCGCAGTCATCAGCTACGGCGATATCGTTCATTCCTGCTCGGTCAGAGTGGCTGGCGATAAGTTCGACGAAGCGATCATCGCATATATAAAGAAAAATCATAATGTTTCGATAGGCGAGCGCACCGCGGAGGACGTGAAGATCCTTATCGGCTCGGCGTTCCCGTATGAAAACGAGGAGCCGATGGAAATAAAGGGCAGAAACCTCGCCGACGGTATGCCGCTCAACGTCTCCGTAACGCCTGCCGAGATAAGAGACGCGCTTGCAGATCCGTTCTCCATCATCATTGACGCGATAAAGCAGACGCTTGAGCAGACTCCGCCGGAGCTTTGCGCCGATATCCTCGACAGAGGTATCATGCTCACGGGCGGCGGCGCGCTTATTCGCGGACTTGACAAGCTCATCTCTCAGGAGACGAATATCCCCGTTTACGTTGCGGAGAATCCGCTCGACTGCGTGGCTCTCGGCACGGGAAAAAGACTTGAAATGGACGAGGATCAGGACTATTTCGGCGATTATGAATAATTGGGGCTGTTTATGAAAGAACACAATTACGCAAAAAAAATCCTTCTCACTACGTTTATCGTTCTGCTTGTGACGGCAGTTGTTACCGCGGCTGTGGATAAGAACATTTTCTCCGACGTCTACACCGCCGTGTCGAAACCGTTCCAGCAGACGACAGCCGCGCTCGCTCAGGACTCCGCAGGCGGCAAAACGCGCGAGGAGCTTTTGGCGGAAAACTCCGAGCTTCATGAGGAGATAAACGACCTTGTAAGCCGCGTTATAGATTACGACGAGGTCAAGAAGGAAAATGAGGTACTGAGAAAGTACTACGGCATAAAAGACGATCACCCGGACTACGGCATTGCTGTGGCGAACGTTATCCGCCGTGACCCTAACGACGATTTCTACGGGTTCACGATCGACAAGGGCAGCCGCGACGATGTAAGCCGCGGCGACCCCGTTATAAACGACGGCGGTCTTGTCGGCTGGATAAGCGAGGTAAACGTCACGACAAGCAAGGTGACTACGCTGCTTTCGCCCGAAGCGAAGGTCGGCGCTATGGATCAGAAAACGCACGACAGCGGTATCGCCACGGGCAGCGCGTCGCTCTGCGACAACGGCGAGCTGATGCTTTCGGTCATCTCCGCCGACAACAAGATCGCGCAGGGAGATATCGTCATAACCACGGGCGTGGGCGGAGTTTACCCGTCCGACATAGTTATAGGAAAGGTCACGCGTCTGGGCTACAACGAGTTTGACACAACGCCCTACGCCGTTATCAAGCCGTATACCGATCTGAAAACTGTTTCCGACGTCGTTGTGATAACCTCCTTCGACGGGCAGGGCGTCATAGAGGAACCGTCCGATACGGACACGGAGAAGAAGTGAATAATGAATAGTGAAAAATAAATAATGAATAATTGCGGAAAAGCCTGCGGCTTTTGATCATATTGATCTGTGTGATCCGATACTTTTCGATCGCGGAAATAATTGGCGATATTCATAAATTTTGACCGCGCTATAAAACAGGAGCGCCAGCGACTCCGCAATTATTCATTTTTCAATATTCATTCTTCATTATTCATTAAACCAAAAGGGGGGTGTGACCGGTGATACCGCGAAAATATTTCCGCTACGCGCTTTACGCGCTCGAGCTGCTTTTGTTATATGTCATAGAGGGTACGCCGGGTCTGCTGCCCGTTATATATCTGGCACGGCCGCTGCTGTTGGTGTCGGCTGCCGTTTCGGCCGCCGCGTTCGAGCTGCCGTATTTTTCTCTTTTTTACGGCGTCGCCTGCGGAATAGTCATTGACATAGGCACGGGCGGCGTTATGGGTCTTTCGTCGATCATACTCGGCTTTATCTGCTATTATGAATCGAGCTGGAATGACAAGTACATCAAAAACAACATTTACTTCGCGCTGCTTTACAGCGCCGTCGCGTCGGCTGCCGTTATCGGCATGAAGTTCTTCGTGTTCTGCTACATCAGGCAGTTCGGCGGCGTGTTTGAAATATTCAAAGAGCATTACGTTACGCGAATGCTGTATACATGGGCGGTAACGCCGCTCGTGTACGTTCTTTCCTTCGGAATATCGCGGACGTTCACAAAAGAAAAGCGAAAGATAAAGGTAAAGAAAAGAAAGCGTGTTCCGCCGTCGCAGCGTTCGAGCGCAAGCAGACGGCGCGCCAAGAGGATCGAGAATTAGAGAGAGGGAACGAAATGCACAAGGGCGAGGACAACAACAGCATAGCAAGCGTCAGGGCGGCTATCTGCGCGCTGCTGACGGTCGCTGTTTTCGCGGCGTTTGCGGTCAGGCTCTTCTCGTGGCAGATAATCAAAAGCGACGACTATCAGGACGACGCGCTCTCGTCGGCGACCTACACCATGACGACGGACGCGAGCCGCGGCGAGATACTCGACAAAAACGGCAAGGAGCTCGTGATAAACGACGCGGGCTACAATATTATTTTCAACAAGCTCTACATGAAAGAGGGCACGGAAAACGAGGTCATCGACAAGCTGATAAAGCTTATGGATATCCGCCGCGAAGCGTGGATAGACGCCCTGCCCGTATATATCGACTCAAACGGCGAGTATCAATTCAAAGAAAACAATGAGGCGACCATCGACTTCATTAAGAGCAAGGCTATGCTCGATATGAATAAGTACGCGACCGCAAACGACTGCATGGCAGCGTTCGAGGAGCGTTTCGACCTTGAAGAAAGCGAATATACTCAAAAAGAAAAGCGCGATATCATAAGCGTCCGCTACAACATGGAGTTCAAGGGCTACTCTAACTCCACTCCGTACCGCTTTGCTGAGAATATCAGCCGCGACATGATCGCGATAGTTCTCGAAAACTCGCAGGGCTTCCCCGGCGTTGAGTGCGCAAGCTCGTTTGTGCGCTACTACAAGGAGGGCGCGCTGCTGCCGCACATTATCGGCTCGGTGGGAGCTATTTCTCAGGAGGAGTACGACTCTCTTAAGGACAAGGGTTACACTCTCGACGACACGCTCGGCAAAAGCGGCATAGAAGCCGCGCTGGAGGAATACCTCAAGGGAGTGAGCGGCGAGAAGAGGATAACGAAAACGTCAGACGGCGCGATAGTAGACGAGGTCGAGACCGTGCGCGCCGTTCCGGGCAACACGGTGTACCTGACGATCGATTCACGCCTTCAGGACGCAACCAATAAGGCGCTCGAAAAGAACGTGAAGGAGGCGGGCAAGTCCTACTCCGACTGCGTTGCGGGAGCCGCCGTTATGATCGACCTTGACGATTTTTCCGTGCTGGCAAGCTCGACTTATCCGTCTTACGATCAGCAGAAATATATGACCGACGAGGATTATTACAACAAGCTCATCGGCGACCCGAATCTGCCGCTGTTTGACAGATCATTAACGGGCAACTTCATCGTCGGCTCGACGTTCAAGCCGTGCGTTGCGGCAGCGGCTCTTGAAGAGGGGCTTATCACGAAAAGCTCGACCATCTTTTGCAGTCAGAATTACGACTACTATAAGACCGACATTATCCGATGCATGGGCTACCACTCAAGCGAAAACGTAGAGGACGCGCTCAGAGATTCGTGCAACTACTACTTCGCGGAGGTGGGCAGACGGCTCGGCATAGAGTCTATGGACTTTTACGCTGAGCGGTTCGGTCTCGGCGTGAGTACAGGCATCGAGCTGTACGAAAGCCGCGGCATTCTCGCAGGGCGCGACTCGCAGACGTGGTTTGAGGGCAACACCTGTCAGGCGGCTATCGGTCAGTCGGACAACGCGTTCACTCCCATACAGCTCGCGACGTACGCAGCTACGATAGCGAACGACGGCGTTCGCCTGCGCACTCACTTTGTAGACAAGATAACGGACTACACGAAAACGGAGACGATACTCGACAACGGAACGCCCGACGTCGTTGAGACAGCCGGCATCTCTACCGAGAATATGCGTATCGTCAAGGAGGGCATGAGACAGGTCGCGACCTCCGGAACGGCAAAGGACGTTTTCGCAAAGTACAAGGTGCCGATAGCGGCAAAAACAGGTACAGCCGAAAACATAGGCACGGACAACGTGACGTTTATCGCCTTCGCGCCCTACGACGACCCGAAGGTAGCTCTCGCCGTTGTTATCGAACACGGCGGAAAGGGCACATACTCGATGAATACCGCCAAGGCAATGCTCGACGAGTATTTCAAATATTACAAATAAAACGGCTTATGAATGAGTTGAGATTTTTCTGAAAACTTAAAACTGAAAAATGAATAATAACGGAAGACCGCTTCGCTAAAAACAGGAGCGAAGCGACTCCGATATTTTTAAGTTTTCAGTCTTAAGTTAATAACATTGGGTACTCCCGCCCGCCGGAGATATCATTCAAAAGCTCTGTTATAAATAATAAAAAGACTTCACACAAGCGGCAGATATATGTTATAATGAAAATGAAAGGAAATCACCGAATGAGCAATTATTCTCACAGAGGCTATGAGCACAGGACCGGCGGTTACGGACGGCGCAGACA
>OMPZ01000278.1 GCA_900313125.1 uncultured Eubacteriales bacterium
GTATGCGCTGATTGCGGGCGTAAACGACAGCGACCGCTGCGCCTATGAGCTTGCGGAAAAGCTAAAGGGCATGGGCTGCCACGTCAATCTGATCCCGGTCAATCCCGTAAAGGGAACGGGATACCGCAAAAGCGCGATCGAACGCCAGCAGGCGTTCATCAAGATCCTCGGGCGGTCGGGGATAACGGCGACAGTTCGCCGCACCCTCGGCTCGGATATCAACGCGTCCTGCGGTCAGCTCAGACGACAGGCGAGCGAAGAAAAAAAAGACTATGAATAATTTGTTTTATTTATGGCAAAATATTTAAAATAATGAAAAAATTCCCGCAGCAGGCTTTAAAGCCTTGCATTTACGGGTAAAATGAAGTATTATTAAATAGTGCGGCGGTTTAAACATCGGGTTTCGGCTCTCCGTACTGTTTTGGGTTATTTATAGGAATACAAAAAGTATTCAGGGGTTTTATTGAAAAGAGCCCGCCGTTCAGGCAAATGTGTTGACACGCTTTTGAAGTATGCTGTTTTGTTTTGAGGTTTATTCGATTATTGGTTTGTTTTTGGGGTGATACCGCATTTTGCGGCTGAATATGAGATCATTTAATTGATATAAACGTTGACATCAAAGCAAAGGGGGAATAAATTTGCAGATACATTATAAGACTGATATAGGCTTGATGCGCAGGAATAATCAGGATTTTTGTCTGTGCGAGAAGCTTTCTGATACTCTCGCGTGGGCAGCGGTCTGCGACGGCATGGGCGGAGCCAACGGAGGCAACGTCGCAAGCTCCGAAGCGTGTAATGAGATCAGCCGCATATTAAAGGAAGAGCTGAGACCCGATATGGACGAGCAGGATCTCTTCGAGCTTATGGAAAATGCCGTTTTGTCTGCAAACAAAAAGGTTTTTGAAATGTCGTGCTTTGACGAGAATTTGAGCGGAATGGGTACTACCGTGGAGCTTGCCGTTATAAGCGGCGATAAGCTGCACGTCGTTCACGCGGGCGACAGCCGTGTGTATAAGATAAATTCCGAGGGGATCAAACAGATCACAACAGACCACTCGCTTGTTCAGCAGCTTGTCGAGTTAGGTCAGATAACTCAGGAGGAAGCGCGCTTCCACCCGAGCAAAAACTACATTACAAGAGCGCTCGGCGTTGAGCCTACTCTTGAAATAGACTACCTCACGGAGCCCTTCGAGAAGGGCGACATAGTGTTGATGTGTACCGACGGTCTGAGCAATTATTTCAGCAACGACGAGCTGCTGTCAGCCGTGCGGTCGTTTGAAGAAAAGGAAGAAATAGTATCAGGGCTCGTTGATATAGCCAAGGAATGCGGCGGCAGCGACAACATCACGGTAGCTGTGATAATCAACGATTAATGTGAGAAATGTGTAAAGGAGAGGAAAAGATGGCGGAGGATAAGTATGTCGGCAAAAGGCTTGACGGCCGCTATGAGATAGGGGAGATAATCGGCGAAGGCGGCATGGCAGTCGTTTACAGCGCACGAGATATCCAGGACGATATCCCCGTTGCAATAAAGATCCTGAGAGACGAATATCTCGGGAACAACGAATTTATCAGACGTTTTAAGGACGAATCAAAGGCTATCGCCGTTTTGTCTCACGAAAATATAGTCAAGGTCTATGACGTGAGCTTCGGCGACAGGATACAGTATATCGTCATGGAGTACATCGACGGTATCACACTAAAGGATTATATAGAGAGAAACGGTCCCGTAAACTGGAAGGAGACTATCCACTTTACGCTCCAGACGCTCAAAGCGCTCCAGCACGCCCACGAAAAGGGCATTATCCACCGTGACGTAAAGCCGCAGAACATCATGCTGCTTGAGGACGGCACGATAAAGGTGACGGATTTCGGCATTGCTCGCTTCTCCAAGAGCACCGCAAACTCTATGACGATGACGAATAAGGCGATCGGCTCCGTTCACTACGTTTCACCCGAACAGGCGAGAGGCGAACCGACAGACGCCAAGAGCGATCTTTACTCTCTCGGCGTTATGCTTTATGAGATGCTCACGGGCAAGCTGCCGTTTGACGACGACAACGCCGTGTCCGTTGCGCTCATGCAGCTCCAGTCCGACCCCGTGCCGCCGCGCCAGATCAATCCAGATATACCCGAAGGTCTCGAAGAGATCGTCATCAAGGCAATGCAGAAGGATCCGCAGAAGCGTTACCATTCCGCCGCCGAGATGTACAGCGACATTCTCAAGATAAAGAAAAATCCGAGCCTTCGTTTCAATTTCAATTACGACGAAATGCCTGCCCGCGGCACACAGCCGAAGGTGACTACGGTCAGAAAGATCGAGTCGGAGTCGCCCGAGCCGGACGAGTGGGACGACGATTCCGATGACGACGAGCCGCGCACAAATACGGCTGTTCAGGTCGTTATCGGTGCTGTAACGGCGTTTATCGCCGTGTGTCTCGTTTTCCTCGTGCTCGCCGTGTTCAAGGGACTTTCAAGCAACTCCACGACGGACGTTCTCGTGCCGAACCTTATCGGTCTGCGCTTCACCGACGTCAACAAGGACAAGGTGACGTACAATTTCCGTTGGGACGTTACGAACATCTATGACGATACAAAGCCGCTCGACGTTATCATCAGTCAGGATCCCGAGCCGAGTGAAAAGAAGATCAAGGAAGGCTCGACTATCCAGATCGTTGTAAACAGCGAGGAGACGACGATAAACCTCCCGAACGTCGATGGCAGAACGAAGGACGACGCGGTAGCAAGAATGAAGTCGGCAAACCTCGTTCCCGAGGTGCTCATGGTACTCGACAACGAAACGGCCGAGGGCTATGTAAAGCAGACATACCCCGCTTCGGGCAGCAAGATCACGATCGGCTCTCCCGTTAAGATCTACGTCAGCAAAAAAGCCGGCAAATCAAAGGTCGAGGTACCAAACCTCGTTGGTTTTACTCTCTCCGAAGCTCAGAGCAAGCTCGTAGAGGTCGGACTCACCTACAACGGCTACACTTATATGGAAAGCACGGTCGCAAAGGACAAGATCGTCGCTCAGAATCCGCTTCGCGGAGCGAAGGTCGAGCCGGGAACAAACGTTTCGGTGATCCTCTCCGAGGGTCCGCCGAGAAACATTTCGCTTTCTCAGACGGTCGATCTGCCTGCCGATATAGCGTCCTCAGTCAAGTTTGAGGTCATCATCGACGGCGAGGTAGACAAGTCGTATACAAAGCCGATCGTTCCGAAATACGCAAGGCAGTATACGCTCACTATCACAAGAATGAGCACAGTAGGCTCGCTCCAGGTGGTAGTTGCGCTCAACGAGCAGACGTACCGTGTATACAACTTCGACTTCAAGAACAACACCGTAACTCCTGTCGAATCTTACTCGTTCATACTTGAGACCGATACCGATACCGATACGGAAACAGACACCGAGACCGATACCGAGACAGACGAAGAGTATGAGGATACCGATTCCGAGTATTACGAGGATACGGACAGCGAATATGAAGAAGGACCCGAGTCATCTATGCAGGAGGGCGACGGCGACGAGCCTTCCGAAGAGCCGGTATACTCCGAGCCGGAGTACGAAGCTCCCTCCGAATCGGATGACGGTGAAGGCGAATGATGAAGGATCAGTTAAAAGGAATAATCATTAAATCTATCGGCGGTTTCTACTATGTAGAAGCTGCCGATGCAGTATATGAGTGCAAAGCACGCGGCAGCTTCCGTCAGAAGGGCATAAAGCCCGTAGCGGGCGACAGGGTGCTTATCTCTCCGCAGGAGAGCGGCTACTGCTCGATAGACAAGGTGCTTGAGCGGCGCAACTGTATAGTAAGACCGCCGCTCGCAAACATAGACACGCTGATGATCGTAGTATCCACCTGCAGCCCTCAGCCGAACACGCTGATAATCGACAAAATGACGGCGGCAGCAGTCGTAAAGGGTATCGAGCCTGTCGTAGTGCTTTCAAAATCGGATCTCAGCTCGCCAGACGAGCTGAAAAAAACATACGACCTCGCAGGGATCCGCGCGATAGAGTTTTCTTCCGTTGACGGCAGAGGCTCCGATGAGATACTTTCGCTGCTGCCCGGTAAGGTCACGGCGCTCACGGGCAATTCCGGCGTGGGGAAATCGTCGCTGCTGAACACGCTGTTCCCCGAGCTTTCACTCGATACGGGCGACATCAGCAAAAAGCTCGGGCGCGGACGCCACACAACGCGTTCTGTCGAGCTGTACAAGCTTTCAGGCGGCTACATTGCCGACACTCCCGGCTTTTCTACGCTCGATATCGAACGTTACGAGATGATCGAAAAGGAAAAGCTGCCCGATGCCTTCCCCGAGTTTGAGGAGTATCTCGGTCTGTGCCGATTCACCTCATGCAGCCACACCTGCGAAAAGGGCTGCGCGATACTCGCGGCGGTCGAGGAAGGAAAGATAAGCCGCTCACGCCATGACAGCTACAAGGCGATGTACGAAGAAGTAAAGGATCTGAAAAAATGGCAGCAAAAAGACGGTGCGTGATAATATCGGCGTCTCCCGACTGCGACGTCGGATATATGCGTTCATGCATTCGTGACGGCGACTATATAGTCTGTGCCGACGGCGGCGTCGATCACCTTTCGAAAACAGATATCATACCCGACCTTATCGTCGGAGATTTCGACTCCGCGAGGGACGGCAGCGCGTTTCCGGGTGTTGAGACCATCTCGCTCAAGGTACGAAAGATAGACACCGATACGATGCACTGCGTCGATGTTGCTTTAGACCGCGGCTTTACCGAGTTCCTTTTTCTCGGAGCGACGGGCGGACGGACAGATCATTTGCTTGCAAATCTCGCGATACTTATTTATCTCTCGAAAAAAGGCGCGCACGGCGTGATATCCGACAGCGTAAACGATATCATGCTGCTTGAAAACGGGCTGAACACGTTCCATACCGAGGTCGGCGCTACTGTTTCCGTCATACCGTTCGGTGAGACCTCGGCTGAGGTCTCGTATACGGGTATGTCCTATCCGCTTGAACACGGTGCGGTCAATGTCGATTACCCCTATACTATCAGCAACGAGTCTGTGAGCGACGTTATTACGGTCGAGCTGCACAAGGGGCGTGCTCTCATTATATTTGTTCATAAAAAATAATACTGGATCATACTGCCGCCGGAAGAAAATTTCGGCGGTTTTTGTTTTTTTTAGTAAAAATCGCTTTAAAGCTGTAAATGGTTAACACGAAATTACATTTAGTTACAAAACCGTTGAGTTTGTAATTTCTTTCTTCGCAATATCCACATTATATAGTGTTGCCCATTGTTAAAAACAACTAAAACCTTTTGTTCCTATTGACATATCGTAGTTATTGATTTATAATTATAGTAGTAAAAATAGGTAAAAACTCAATTTATTTATACGTTTTACACAATTGTCTGTCATTTAGCGTACCGCTGAAGGCAAGACGATCGGGGTGTTGTGCTATGGATAATAAGACAGTATACTATAAACCGCTGCCGCCGAAGCCGGCGACGCTGCTTATAATCGAACGCGGCAAGCAGCTTCGCTTGGTATCGCTTATCGGCTCGATGAGGATAGGCAGAGAATCGGCAAACAGCACGAACGATATAGATCTCAGTTCGGGTATCGCGTCGCGAAATCACGGCGAGATCATCTATGAAGATGTTGAAGGCGTATACTACTACCGTGACAACAACAGCCTTAACGGAACGTTCTATAACGGCGTGAAGCTGGAGCAGCTCAATGAGCGGGGAACACGAGCTGTCCGCTTATCTGACGGGGATATTCTGCGCATAGACTGCGATAACCTTTTGAACCCTCGTTCGGACGCCGTTATTCTCATTTTCAGCACAAAGTTCTCGTCCGACGAGATGTGGCGCCGCTTTTCGCTTGAGGGCGCGTCTCATGTCGATATCGGACGCGGCATCACCGACGGTATCTCGCTTACCGATTTCATGGCGTCAAGACAGCACGCCGCGCTCGATCTCATCGACGGTAAATGGGTCATCTCCGACAAGGGCAGCGTAAACGGGCTTGCCGTCAACCGCAGCGTTTTACAGGGCTCGCGCGAGCTTGCCGTATTCGATATCATCAATATAGCCAACACAACGCTCATCTACCTCGGCAGCGAGATCATTTTCAACGAGGTGCGCATCAAGACCGACCCGCAGGCGCATATACAGCGCAGCGTCGTTATGTCGGTGAACATCAACGAGGTAAAGGTGCGTAAGTTCAATTCCTTTGCGAAAAAGACGCTTCTCAGCAACATCAACCTTGATGTTGAGTCGGGAGATTTTATCCTTATCCTCGGCGGCGCGGGCGCGGGCAAGACGACGTTCATCAAATCGCTGATGGGCAGCATCAAGCGCACAGGCAAGGTCGAAGGTCAGGTCCTGTTCGATAATATGGATCTCTACAAGAACTTCAAGATGCTCAAGCACAAGATAGGTCTTGTTCCGCAGTTCTCCACCACGAGAGATAACGACACGGTATACAATACCATTATGGACGCGGCAAACATCAAGCTTGCCGGCGAATATTCCGGCGCGGAAATAAAGCAGCGCGTCGATGACGTTATAAAGAAGCTCATGCTGACAAGTCTTACGGGCAGTCTCGTCAAGAACCTCAGCGGCGGTCAGAAAAAGCGCGTCGAGGTAGCGATACAGGCGATAGGCGACCAGGAGGTGTTCGTCCTTGACGAGCCGGATTCCGGTATGGACTACGCTACGAGAGTCGATCTTATGAAAAACCTCTGCTCCTGTACCGATACGGGCGGCGTGGTAATGGTCATTTCGCATTCACCCGACGACGCGGCAGATCTGTTCACAAAGGTTATCGTGCTCGCTAAGAGCCAGCGCGACGAGGTCGGCAGACTTGCTTACTACGGCGATGTTCAGCACGCATACGAATTTTTCGGCGTTGACAAGCTCAGCGACATAGTTATGGAGATAAACTATGAGGGCGGTCACGGCAGAGGCGACGAGTTTATTGACAAGTTTGAGAGAACGAGGAGAGGTTGACCTTGCATAAAACTTCACGGATAAAACAGACATTCGTATATATCAAAAAGAATTTTCGTCTGTTCATGAATCAGAAGGACTGGAAGTTTATCATAATAGCAGCGGTGATCTCCCTGCTCGTCTGCGGCGTTGTCGGAGAGAAAATGTTTGAGACGTACGAGTCCACAAAATCGGGCTTCTTCGCGATAATCTCCGCGGCGATCTGGATCGGTATCTTCAATTCGATACAGGGCGTCTGCAAGGAGCACGACACGATAACGAGCGAGTACCGTTCGGGTCTGCACATCTCGTCTTATGTTATGTCTCACGTCCTCTTTGACTTTGCTGTTTGCTTTATCCAGACTGCTATCCTCATGGCGATCTGCTGCCTGTTCATCGATTTCCCTTCCGAAGGTATAATCGTTGAAGGCGCGGTAGTCGAATATTTCCTAACTCTGTTTCTAATTATATGGGGCTCGGACATAATGGGAATTATGATCTCGTCCGTGTCGCCCAATCCAAATACGGCAATGACAGCCATGCCGTTTGTGCTTATTCTTCAGCTCGTAATGAGCGGAGTGCTTTTTGAGCTTAACGGCTGGGCTGAAAAAATAGCATACGTTACCTACAGTAAATGGGGTATGTCGGCGCTCGGAAGCATCGGCGATCTCAACAGCGAGGATCTTCCGCTGAAGCTCAGCGCGGTTTTCCCGAATGTTGTCCGTCTCGAGACCGAAGCCGCATACGAAGCGACCTCCGAGAATCTTCTGAAGGCGTGGGGATGTATCCTCATCATAGCCGTTTGCTGCACGATAATTTCAATTGTCAGCCTGAAGATCCGCAACCGCGATTCGTAAGGGAGGTTTAACATGGACAATCTTGAAAACTACTTGAAGAAAAAGACCGACTCTGACGAAAAGCCGGAAACTGAAAAGAAAGAAGATCCGCAGCAGCGCATAATAAAGGTCTCTGTCTCAACGAGCGTCGGCTGTGTGCGCGAGCGCAATGAGGATAACTTCTACGCCGACGAGTTCGGTATGCGCCTTGAAGAGGAGGACGCCTTCACCGGTCAGCTCGACATGAGCTGCCGCCGCATTTTTGCGGTGTGCGACGGTATGGGCGGCGAGGATTTCGGCGACGACGCGTCTGAGATCAGCGCGGGTGTTATCGAGTTCTATAAGGGCAAGCTGCGCGCAGCGGAGCCGGACGATCTGCACGGCGTTGTGAACGAATACGCAATAAAGGCGAACAACGAGATCTGGGAGATGGTTCGCCGTCAGCAGGGCTATCAGAGCGGCTCTACGCTTGCGATGGCTATCATTGACAAGGATCAGGTCAACATCTTCAACATCGGCGACAGCAGAGTTTATTTCTACAAAGAAAAAAAGCTGACTCAGATCACCGAAGACCAGACGCTTGCCATGAAAAAATTCAAGGAAAACATCTACACGGAGGAGCAGGCGAAAAACAGCCCCGACTGCCACAGGATAACGAATTTCCTCGGCATCGACGAGCGCGGCTACGGGCCGCAGGCCGTCCATACGGGCACCTTCCCGACCGAGACTATGATGATATTGATCTGCAGCGACGGTCTGACCGATATGTGCTGCGACGAAGAGATCGCCGAGATACTTTCGGAGAAAAATGATAATCACGCGGATTCGCTCGTTGACCGCGCCATTGAAAACGGCGGAGTTGACAATGTGACCTGTGTTGTCATCAGCTTTTGAGTCGGAGCCGTGAGATCATGAAATTAAATGATACAATAGAGATAATTTTACAGCAGATACAGCAGCCGCTGTGGGAGCATTGGTACATCAAGGAAAAGCTCGGCAGCGGCGCGTACAGTTGCGTCTATAAGGTGGAAGCCAAGCGCACGGCAAGGCGTACCGACGTTGCCGCGCTGAAGATCCAGCCCATCACGTCGCAGGGGCGCGTGTTTGTAAACGACAGCGACAAACGCTCGTACATAGAGCGTCTAAAGGCGCGCACAGACAGCGAAGCAGAGATAATGCTCGACCTGCGCCGCTTTCCGAATATAGTTTTCTACGAGGACGAGGACGTGCGCGAGCTCATCATCGACGGGCAGTTCGAGGGCTACTATTCGCTGCTCAGAATGGAGCTGCTTACGTCCGTCGTTGAGCTTATACATAAGAGAAGATTCGACTTTTCACAGAAAAATCTGATAAAGCTCGCTTCCGATATAGGCAAGGGCATTGCCGGAGCGCATTCTATCGGCGTAATCCACCGCGACATCAAGCCGGACAATTTCTTTGTTGACGATTACGGAACGTATAAGATAGGCGATTTCAACGTCGCGAAAATGTCCGATTCCGCGCGTACTATGGCAGGTACTCCCGGATATATCGCGCCGGAGGTCTACAGAGCAAAATCCGATATCGACGCCGTTTATACGGCTCAGGCTGATATTTATTCGTTCGGTATCTGCCTTTATCGCTTCATGAACGATATGCTTTTCCCGTTCGAGGATATGAGCGATACCGACACGGCGCACAGCCGCAGGTATAAGGGCGAGAAGTTCCCTCCTCCGCGAAATGCCGACGCGCGCTTCGCCGAGGTGATAATGAAGGCGTGTGAGTTCTCCGCCGAAAACAGATACGCAAGCATCGAGGATATGCTGTACGACCTTGAACAGCTCGTAAGAACGGCGGCGCCGGGGAAATCGCGGCGCGAACGCTCCAACGATCCCGAAATGACGATACTCGCCGAGGAGCCGCTCCACGATGTCCAGCCGACGCCCTCCGAATTGGAAAAGGCAGACGCTGACGGCGGTTTCATAACTCTCGGCAGCTACCCCGAAGCGGCGGGCGGCGGGAGAAAGCCGCTGCGCTGGCGCGTTCTGAACGTTGAAAACGGCAGCGCGCTTCTCGTGACTGAAAATGTCATCGACGCGATGAACTTCTCAAACGAACAGCGTTCTCTTGTGTGGCTGTCCTCGGACATACGCCGATTTTTGAACGGCGAGTTCTTCCAGGACACCTTCTCCGAAATCGAAAAGAAAAATATCCTCGATTCCGAGCTGATGAATTACAAAAACGTAGTTTTCAGAACGAACAGCGGCGATAAAACGACCGATAAGGTATTTCTGCTCAGCGTTGAGGAGTGCGAACGCTTTTTCACAAATGACAGCGACCGCTGTGCCAAGGCGACCGACCTTGCCCGCGCAAAGGGCGTTTTCACAAGCAGCGACGGCAGCGCGTGGTGGTGGCTGCGCACGAGCGGCAGCAATGAGCAGTACGCCGCAGATGTAGATTACGGCGGAGATGTTGACAGCTACGGCAGCGACCGTCTTGCGTCTGTTGAGGGTGTTCGTCCGGCACTGCGCTTGTCGCTATCGTTCCTTAAAAGAGACGCCGCCGAGACTATCTCGGCTATGATCTCCGATTCGGTGTCTGTCCGCGAGGGCTCCATACTTGAGAGCGTTTCGGTAGGCGATACGGTGCGTTTCGGAGAGTACTACATCGACTCAAAATTCAAAAAGCAGCCGCTTCCATGGCAGGTGCTTGACATAAAGGACGGACTTGCTCTTGTAATAACGAAGGACTGCATAGACGCGCGCAGCTTCGACCCGCGCAGCATGGCGCTCACATGGCGTCAAAGCGAGCTTCGCAGGTGGCTCAACGGCGAATTTGCCGACAAAGCGTTCGGCAGCAGAACAAGCAGCATCGCCGAAGTCAAGCTTTCGCCCGATACAAACAGCGTTTTCGGCACGTCCGGCGGCATCGAATCGAAAGACAAGGTGTTCCTTCTCAGCCTTGAGGAAGCTCAGCGATACTTCCCGGGCAATTCCTCAAGAACGGCAAAGCCCGCTACGGCAGCCGCTGATAAAGGTCTGTTTATCGGCGACAACGGCGCTGTGTGGTGGTGGCTGCGTTCTCCCGGCAAGGATCAGAAATATGCCGCAAACGTCGATTATGGCGGAGACATTGATTTTTACGGCAGCGACGCTCAGGCGGTAAACGGCGTTCGTCCGGCGCTGTGGGTAGATATCAACGCGCTGAGAAAAATGTAAAGCTATATATACCCCGTGTTCGCTAAGAACACGGGGTAAAAAAAATACGAACGCGCATGGAGCAAAAGAATAGAAGAGCTTGCCGAAATGCTGCGAAAGCGTCTGTATAATCATTATAAAACACATTATCAAAATGATAGTTTATAAAAATTCAGTAAAATTGCACAATAGAAGTAGGGCTCTTTTTGGCACCGTTCGCGTGAGAATTTCCCGTTAGCTGTTGAATCGGCACTCAAAATATGGTATGATTATAATCGGAGAATGTGGGCGTTTATGTGCGCTTAAACTCTGAACGCTGACGATCAATTTCTTAAAAAACGAATCCCCCGGGTAGCGTACCGTTTTATCCCGCCACCGCTTTTAATGCGGCTTTCGGCATAGAAAGGACGCCGTTAAGGAGAGATCTTATGAGTATGATAAATTTTGAGCCTGCTGCATTGGTGCTCACTATCTTTTGTCTTATATACAGCCTGATAACAAAAAGAAAACAATATACCTTTTCTTTTGAAAGCTTTAAGAGCATAATGCTCAACAGGCATTTTGTTTTTATAACCCTGCTGATCTCCGTTATTCTGTCTGCGGCGACCTCGGTGTTTAGTGTATATCTGCAATCTATCGCCACGGCGGAGCTGGTGTTCTGGCAGTACTTTTTTCATGAGATATATTATATCTTTCATGATGCGCTCTCAACGGCGTTTGCGCTTTACATAATGAATGTGACCAGCGCCAGCGCGGGACGCGGCAGACGTTTTTTCTTGATATTCCTTATTCCGTTCTTCGTGAGCGAAATTTTGGTGTTTATAAACATTTTTTCGCATATTGTATTTTACATGGACGATGAGTTCGTTTATCATCGCGGACCTGTCCTGCCTGTTCTTTATGTTATCGGGCTGTTATATCTTATACTTGCGTTTGTTTATTTCTTCCGCTACAAAAAAGCGATCTCTCACGCCGACAGCCGGGCGATAGGCATACTAATGCTGCTTTCCGCCGCGGGCGTGATAATACAGGCTTTGCGCTCCGAAATAGCGGTGGAGCTTTTTGCCGAGTCGCTGACTCTCCTCGGCATGATGATAATGCTTGAAGAGAGGGGCGGTTATACCGACGCTGTTACCGGCGCTTTAAACAGAGAAGCGCTGATAAGCACAACTCGCCGTCTTATCGGAACTAACCAGAGCTTCAATATCGTTTTAGTCAAGCTCACTAACATGGATCTTTTTACAAGGCTTTTTGACGGCAGAGAGATGGATAACCTGATGATGGACGTAGCGGCATGGCTGACTTCTATCTCCTCCGAAGAAACCTTATACTCCTACCGCAGCGAAAACTTTGCGATAATCTATCAGCGCGATCCCGAAAACAGATCGACTGAAGCAGCCGACACCATACTCGAACGCTTTGGCAAGGAGTGGAAGAGCGGTGAAGCGACGCTCAAGCTTGATGTCGCTGTCAGCATCGTTCGAATACCGATAGATATTTCGACAACGGAAGACCTGATAGAAATGCTCACCCTGGGAGACTATAAAAAAGGCTCCGGCTCAAGGCTCGTTCCGTATGACGAGATATTGGCAAGCCGCCACGACAGGGAGATCGAGCAGGCGCTGCGCGACGCGGTAGATAACAAAAAGCTGCGTGTTTGGTATCAGCCGATATGGTCGGTAGAAAAGCAACGGACGATAGCGGCGGAAGCGCTTTTGCGTATCGACAGCGAAATGCTGCGTCAGATCTCGCCGGAGGTATACATACCGATAGCCGAACAGACCGGTATTATTCGTGACATAGGGCTGTTTGTTTTTGAAGACGTTTGCCGCCTGCTTCAGAGCGGTCATTTACAGAAGTTGGGACTTTCATATATTGAACTTAACCTTTCCGTTTACCAGTTTATGTATGATGATCTTGTAGAGCTCTTTGAGAATATCAGAAAAAAATACAGTATACCTGTTGAAAGTCTTAACCTTGAGATAACCGAGTCGGCTTCGACAAGCGACGCTCCGATCGTTGAGCAGACCATGAAGGCGCTGCGTGATCTGGGCTATACCTTCTCGCTCGATGACTTCGGCACAGGTTATTCCAACTTGAAAGAGCTCATCAGCAGCACCTACACAAATGTAAAGATCGACAAGTCTCTGCTTTGGAAAGCAGATCACAACGATAACATATCGAGCTTGCTGGAGGGTCTTATCCGCTTGATCCGCAGTCTCGACTACAATGTTGTACAGGAGGGTGTTGAGACTGTCTCGCAGCTCGAACGCACAGCAGCTTCGGGCGGCAATTTGATACAGGGTTACTATTTCAGTCGCCCTCTTCCCGAAAATGATTTTGTGTCTTATCTCGAAAACGAAGCCAAGAAAGCTTTTGAAGCGAAAAAAGCTGTTGAAGCTTAAGGGCACCTCTAAAAACCTCTCGCCGCTCATCTGCACCGCATCTTCATCCGTCATATTGCCCAAAATTTCTTGACATACGTCA
>OMPZ01000145.1 GCA_900313125.1 uncultured Eubacteriales bacterium
ACGCTGAAAGGCGTCGAGACCCTCAAGCGGCGTGCCCTTGTAGTTCTCGCTCGGGTCGAGCTTCTCGAGCGTCTCCGTCAGACCGTAGCCGCCCGGCTTGTACATACCCTTTTCAAGACTGATGTGTTCGTAAATTGCCATAATTCAAACTTCCTTTCTTTTCTCTCAAATTCTGAATCCGTTGTTTTCCTCGCGGCTTTTCGTCTGACCGAAGCAGCCGTCCGGTTTTGTCTGCATTCTGATAGGCAGGTGCTTTTCCGCCTCGCGCTCAAAGCCGCTTTTGAGCCTTAGCAGCTCATCGACCGAAAGTCCCTTGACCATGCTTTCGAGCAGCGCGCTCTCAATGCCCACCTTCGCGGTGATGCCTGCCTTTACAGCTTCAAGGCGCAGCGCCGATTTGTAGCGCTCGCCTTCCTCGGCTTTAGTTTTGAGCGAGCTTATGTACGCCTTTAATTCGTCGATATCGCTGCTGTCGAGGTTTTCGTGCGTGAAGAAACGCTTCTCGATATCTCCGCCGCTCAAAAAGCTCTTGATAACGCCGGCTTTTCTCTGAGCGGGCACAGCAATGAACGACCACTCATACGCGTCGGTCGGGTCGTCAAGAATACCGCAGCAAAGCTCTCCGCCGTAAGTTTTGCCCTTTACATGGCTGCATTCGCCAACGCGCATATCCTCGCCGCAGATCGAGCAGGTACAGCTTCTTACGCCGCAGCCGACGCTGACCTCCTTCTTGATGCCGCTGTCAAGCATCGCGATAAACTCCTCGCTGCCCTTGCAGACAGGCACATAAGCCTTCGCGACAACGCGCTTGTACGGCGCGCCGTACGATGTGAGCTTGTCGGGCAGCGTTTCGGTCTTGCACGAGTATATCCTCGCGATCTGGTTCTTCGCCGACGGGTCGTGGTCGTATATCCCCGTAACGCCGACGAAAAGCTCAGCCAGCTTGTCAAGCGCAGCATCGGAAAAATGCTCGTTGTCGCGGTCGATGTCGTTGTCGCAGAGCACGACCGAAAAGGTGTATACCTCGTCGGCTTTCAGCTCCTTTCGCGAGTACTCGTTGATGAGCGCAAGCTCGCTTTCGCTGACCTTGTTCTCCTTTGATGTTTCTCTTTCCATATAATTCCCCCTTACTGATCCTCAAGCCGAGCCGCCTGCGCGTTGTAAAGTCTCGCCTTCGCAAGGTCGAGCTCGTCCTGTAAATTGATGTTGTCCCACCTGATCTCAAACGGCGTGTCGATACCGCGAAGGCGCAGCCACAGCCTGACTATCCTTCCGATAACTCCGCCGAGGATCCGCCGATAATACTCAAGCTCGCTTGTGAGAATGTCCGCCTGCTGACTGCTCATTCGCTCGGTGGTGCTCCACGAAAGCCCCAGCAAAAACGGCGGTACGGATAGCTTCGCGACGATTTGCTCAAGCATCTCCCTTACGGGCACCTCGCTGTCGAGCACCTGATTGTCCGCGCCGATGACCTTGACCGACACGTCGCCGACAGACACGAAGTCGCTGACACTCTCCTTGTCGCGCATCGCCTTGCTCCACTCGTCGGCTATCTGCTGCGCGCGCGAGCGGCTCATCGCTCTGTCGCTATCGCCCGAGGGCTTGTACGTCACGGCAAACCTCACGTTGCCGACGCGCTCCCAGTTAACGCCGATAGTATTGTAGATCTTCAAAAGGATATCGCTCACAAACGGCAGACCGTGCAGCACCGACACGCCGCAGAGTTTTCCCGGCTCCGGGTTCAGCGCCGATACGAGCAGAAGCTCCTGATATTTGTACGGCTCGCCCGAATACACATCAGCAGGGCACACTACCGCGTCGATCATGTTGTCGGCAAAGGCAAGCTCCACGTTTTTCAGCGGCACGTTCACGAGCGAATAGATACCGCGCCCGCTGCCTGTGAGAACGATCTCGCCCACCGCCGTGCCGTACGTCAGAAGCTGGTTCATATACACCGACAGAAAGCCGTGGATACCGCCAAGCTGACCGCCCGAACGAACTGTCGCCAGAAAGTCGTTGATCTCGCAGTCGAGCCGATCGTCGCCGCACTTCACCTCAAAGCTGCCCATAAGACGGACTATCTTGTCGAGCGCCGCGTCTATCACGGGCACATTGTCGCGCAGCGAGGTGTAAAGCTCGTAGTCGCAGCCCGACGAAGGCGAGTACATACCCATTCTGCCGAGCGGACGGCTTATCTCGCGCGCCGCCGTCTGGAGCACGGGCGCTCCGCCGTCCTTCTTCTTGTTTCTGCCAAAGCTCAGGTCAAATTTTCTCATTGTCATCACCTCTTTTAACGTTTTGCCGCGACCGCGAAAAAGCCGTCGTCCTCGCCGCCGAGAATATTCGTCACGAAATAGCGGATATCGTCCATAGCGTGGTCGTTCTCCTTGACGGGGCAGTCCTTCGCGCCGCTCTCGTCCCAGCGATACAGAGAAAACTCTCGCATAGCTGCCCGGCACGTTTTGCATATCCTCACGCTGCCCTCTCTTAGCTGCGTAGATACGCTGCGTATGCCATCGACAACGCGGTTGTCGGCGCGCACGACCTCGAATCTTCCGTGACGGCGTATCGTCTGGATAAAGCTTGCCGCCGAAGGATCGACGATAACGCGGTCGATCTCTCTGCCGCCTGCAAGCTCTTCAAGCCCCTTGTAGTGCTCCTCGTCCGTTTTCTGAGAGCCCTCGGCGCGCGAATCGTAGTAATACTCGCAAAGCCTGTACCACACGCCGGAATAAAGTCCCCACAGCCCGAACGACGACGGGTTCACCGTGCCGTAATCGCACGAGATAACGTAACTCTCCGCCTCACCCTGCGGAGCGTCGCAAAACGCGTCCTCGCTGTCCATGAACGGGTACACCGCGCCTGCCGCCGCACACCAGCGCCCCTCGACAAAGCGCTGATAAAACGCGCCCGAGTATAGGCTTTTGTACCTCTCCCTCATCTGCTCCGACAAAGAAGGATTATCGTCCATCGTAAAGTGGATATACAGAGCGTTCTTGCTCTCACATTTTAAGATCCATTCCTGACGGAACCAATGCTGAGGGTGGTCGGGGTTGCAGTTGAACCAAAAGCGCGAGCCTTCAACGGAGCACCGCGCCAGAGCCTGCTCGACGAACGAACGCGGCATCAAAGCGACCTCATCGAGCAGAATGCCCGAAAGCGTCATGCCCTGAATGAGCGACGCGCTGCTTTCGTCCTTGCCGCCGAAGTAATAGA
>OMPZ01000143.1 GCA_900313125.1 uncultured Eubacteriales bacterium
CATACTGACGTATGTCAAGAAATTTTGGGCAATATGACGGATGAAGATGCGGTGCAGATGGGCGGCAGGAGGTTTTTAGAGGTGCCCAAAATATGTATCTTATTTAAAGGAGGAAAATTTTATGGCTAACAGGATCATTCTCAACATGGTGTCACACCACGGCAAGGGCGCGATAAAGGAGATACCGGCGATCGCAAAGACGAAGGGCTTCAAGCATATCTTCGTCTGTACCGACCCCGATCTTCTCAAGTTCGGCGTAACGGCAAAGGTGACGGACCTGCTCGAGGAAGCGGGTATCCCGTACACGATCTACTCCGGCATAAAGCCCAACCCGACTATCGAAAACGTCATCGACGGCGTTGAAGCGTTCAAGGCGTGCGGCGCGGATTCCATCGTGACGATAGGCGGCGGCTCGTCTATGGATACCGCGAAGGCTATCGGAATCATCATCACAAACCCCGAATTTGCCGATGTGCGCTCTCTCGAGGGCGTTGCCCCGACAAAGAACCATGCCGTTCCGACGATCGCCGTTCCGACAACGGCAGGCACGGCAGCCGAGGTAACGATAAACTACGTTATCACCGACACCGAGAAGGAGCGCAAGTTCGTCTGCGTTGACGAGCACGATATCCCCGAGGTCGCTGTAGTTGATCCCGATATGATGTCGTCGATGCCTAAGGGCCTCACCGCCGCTACGGGCATGGACGCGCTCACACACGCTATCGAGGGCTACACGACGAAGGCAGCCTGGGAAATGACCGATATGTTCCACCTTGAAGCGATAAAGCTGATCGCGAAGAATCTGCGCGGCGCTGTCGAGAATATCCCCGAAAACCGCGAGGGTATGGCTCTTGCGCAGTATATCGCCGGAATGGGCTTCTCGAATGTCGGTCTGGGTATCGCTCATTCTATCGCGCACACGCTCGGCGCGCATTACGACACGCCCCACGGCGTTGCCTGCGCTATGATGCTGCCGGTAGTTATGGAGTACAACAAGGAGTTCACGGGCGAGAAGTACCGCGAGATCGCTCGTGCGATGGGCGTTGACGGCGTTGACGCTATGTCGCAGGAGGAATACAGGAAGGCTGCCGTAGACGCTGTTCGTCAGCTTTCAAAGGACGTAGGTATCCCGGAGAAGAACGACAAGATCCGCGAAGAGGACCTCGACCGTCTTGCACAGGACGCGTTCGACGACGCGTGCCGCCCCGGCAATCCCCGCGACACGAGCGTCGAAGAGCTCAAGTCGCTTTACAGAAAGATAATGTAAGAAGGACACCTCTAAAACACTCCTGCCGCTCATCTGCACCACATCTGAACGACGTTAGGATTTAGAGGTACCCATAATTAAAAACATGATCCGCGACCCGGAGCCTTTTATCTATGGCTCCGGGTCTTTTTTTGTGTCTATAGATAGAATAAGCTAATCGCGTCTGCATACTATTGTTATATATGTTTAACCAAAATTGAGAACTCATTTTATTGAATAACGACAAAAGTTTGAAATAATGCAAAAAACGGTATTGACAAGCCGAAAATTATATGCTATACTCAATCAGGTTAGAAAACTCTAACCGTTATTTTACGATCAACGGTTAGTTATAACGAATCACAAGAGGCGATCAATGTATGTATAAACGAACGATAGGGCGTTTGCTGTGCCTGCTGCTGGTCGCTGCCGCAGCTTTTTGCGCGTTTGCCGTCCCGGCTTTTGCCGAGGGCGAAACGGCGGATTATTACCTTTCGTACAAAAAGTACGCTGCAGCGGAAAACCCCGACGGTACAAAAACGATCACCTACAACGACATCACACAGCAGATTTCGAATCTGCTTGAAGAGGGGCTTCGACGCTACGAGTCCGGCGCGCCGCGCGAGGGCGACGACGGCTACTACAAGCCGTTTACAAATTCCTACGGCTTCTGGTACGAGACGTCGGGCTACGAAAAAACGGTGATGGGCTACATCTCCGGCGCGAGAGTCAACGAGGTCGAGCTTCAGTTCTCGAATATGAAAAAGGCGGTCAACAACTCAGCGCCGCCCGACGAGGTGAGAGCCGAGGTCGATAAGCTCGTCGCGATGCTTAAAGAGGACGCCGACACGCTCGACGAGCTGTTCGGCTACACGACCTCCGATGAGGAAGAAGAAAGCGGCGGCAGCGGTCTTGCGTGGGCAACGTTCGGCGCGGTGTTCGGCATTATCCTGCGTGAAGGACTTGAAGCGATACTCATTGTCGGCGCGATGGCGGCTTATCTTATCAAAACCGGCAGCAAGAAGGGCACGGTCTACGTTTATGTCGGCGCGGCGATCGCGCTCGTGGCGAGCGTAGTCCTCGCAATAATCCTTTACACGATAACGAGCGGCACGAGCAACTCGATACCGCAGGAGATAACGGAGGGCGTAACGGCGCTGCTTGCCGTGGCGGTACTCATTTATGTGTCGAACTGGATGATATCGAAGGCGGAGTCGGAAGCGTGGACGAACTACATTTCCGAACAGGTGTCGCAGTCGGCTGACAGCGGAAAGATGATCGCGCTCGGCTTTACGTCGTTCCTTGCGGTGTTCCGCGAGGGCGCAGAGGTCATTTTGTTCTGCCAGCAGTATTTCTCGAGAGCAGGCTCAATGAACCACGGCTTCCTTGCCGTGTTCGCTGGTATTATCCTCGGACTTGCGGCGGTAATGCTCATATTCGTGCTTATCCGCGTGTTCGGCGTAAAGCTGCCGCTCGGCCCGTTCTTCATGGCGACGAGCATACTCATGGCGGTCATGTCGATAGCGTTCCTCGGCTCGGGTATGTGGGAGCTTTTCCTCGACGGCGGTCTTGCCGAGAGGATCGGCGGCTTCGTACAGAGCCTTGCGGGTACTATCCCGGCTCTTTCGTGGATGTCGGGCAACGACGCGCTCGCGTTCTTCGGTATCTACCCGACATGGATAACGCTCGCACCGCAGCTCATACTTACGGTCATAACAGTTATCACCTTCGTTATGACTATGAAAAAGCCTAAGAAAGAGAAGACGGAGAAAAAAGGTGACTGATCCCGCAATGATCCGATCACACCCGTAGGATCGGTTTTATTGACAATACACAACACAATACATCCCACAAGTAAATTGATAATGGAGGCTAACATAATGAAGAAGTATTCAAAGATCGCTGCGGCTATCCTCGCAGTTATGATGATGTCGGTTAGTATGTCCGCTTGCGACAGCACAGCTGCAGAGAGCACAGCAGACACAGAGAGCACGGCTGTAACGGAGTCTGCAGCAGCAGATTCCACAGCAGAGGCATCGGCTGACGACGAAGAAGGCGCAGACCTTGGCTTTACAGAGGTAGAGATCTTCTCCGGCGTTGAGAAGGAGTTCCTCAACCTTAACGCTGTATATTTCCAGCCCGTTGACATGACAGGCGGCTACAAGGCAGAGGATTACGACTGCCACCTCGAGCTTGACGTTTCCGCTCTCCAGAACGGTCTCGGCTACGGCACGGGCGACTGGGTTCCTTACCTCACAGTAAACTACGAGGTAACAAAGAACGACGACGGCTCTAAGGTAAGCGAAGGCACATTCATGCCGATGGCAGCTTCCGACGGTCCTCACTACGGCGCAAACATCAAGATGGCAGGCGACGGACTTTACACAGTTAAGTTCACAGTTAAGTTCCCGGATTCCTCCACATACCTCATTCACACAGATGAGACAGGTCCCGAGACACACGAGTTCCCGGACGCTATCGAGTACACCTACGAAGAGTGGCAGTTCACAAACGGCGCTTGGGCTGAATAATTATTTGACAATATAACGTCCGCCGTGGTTTACGGGGTCTCGGCGGCGCGGAACGGAAATACCGTTCTGCCGGCTCCGGCTCGGGTCGTTTTTTGGCGATCCGGGTCGGAGCCATCGGCACGTTTAGTAATATTTATAAAACTCAATGTTTTGCGCGTTTGCAGCCCCGTAAACAGCGAATGAGCAAATATTGTTGGGTGCAAGGGTGAAACAATGCTTACATATCTGATAAATGTAACGGGCGATATGCTTGCCGTATCGCTGATAATTGGCGTGACGCTCGCCTTTATCGACAGCTTTTGCGGCGACCGCGGAAGAATAGTCAGCCGCGCCGGCATCGTGCTTGGTCTTATCGCCGCGGGCGTGCGCACATATATTACGAACACGCGCCGCCTGACGGGCGGCTGGAAGGTCGGCGCATACGGCTACGGCATTTCGATAGCTGTTTTTCTTTTGGCGGTCGTGCTGTTTGCTGTGTTCGGGCGCGCGTTTTTCAAAAAGAGCAAAGCTCAAAAAATGCAGACGCCCGCCGAGATAGTCGTCTCCTCCGTGTGCGCGCTGCTTACGGCGTCGTACCTTTACTGCGCGATGCCGAACACGATGATAGCTCCCTTCAAGTTCGACACGGGCGGCAACGGCGTGCTGTCTACCGAGTATCTTTTCCGTTTGGGCGGCTACCTGCTCGGTATCATCGTGTGCCTTGTGTCGTGTCTCGCCGCGTATAAGCTGTGCGTGGTCGCTGCCCAAAAGAGCTGTGCAAAGCTGCTTTGCGGCGTTTTCTATGCGATAAACGCGCTGTTTGCCGTGTTCGATTTTGCGAAGCTCATGCTCGTGCTGACGCCGAGAAAGATCGTTGACAGCAAGGCGCTGTTTAACTTTGCAGCTTCGAGCAATAACCGCTCTCATTGGTACACATGGGCGGTATTCGCCGTTTTGCTCGGCGCAGCCGTTTTCCTTTGGATAAAAAGCCACACGGCAAAGGAGCCGTACACGACGAACGCTCAGCACAGAAAGCAGAAGGCAGTCTGGCGCACGGGCAAACGCTATACGGTAACTCTCGCGGCCTGCTTTGTTGTCGGCATACTCTGCTCGACGCTTTTCGTGAAGCTCAACACCGTCGTTATCAGAGAAGCGCCCGTCGAGGAGCCTGTTGTCTCGAGCGACGGCAAAACCCTTGAGGTGCCGCTTGAAATGGTCGAGGACGGTCATCTTCACAGATTCGGCTACACGACGGACGACGGCAACCTCGTTCGGTTCATCGTCGTTTTGAAGCAGGAGAACACGAACAACTACGGCGTCGGTCTCGACGCGTGCGAGATCTGCGGCGAGGCGGGCTACTATGAAAACAAGGATAACCAGATCGTCTGCAAAAAGTGCAACGTCGTGATGAACAGAACGACGATAGGCATGAAGGGCGGCTGCAATCCGATCATCATTGATTACGACATAGACGAAAACGAGATCACGGTCC
>OMPZ01000101.1 GCA_900313125.1 uncultured Eubacteriales bacterium
CAGGGCAGAAAGATGAGCAAGTCGCTCGGCAACGGCATCGACCCGCTCGAGGTCATCGAGAAGTACGGCGCAGACGCACTCAGACTTACGCTCGTTACCGGCAACGCGCCCGGCTCCGACATGAGATATTCCGAGGAGAAGATCACCGCAAGCCGCAACTTTGCAAACAAGCTCTGGAACGCAAGCCGATTCGTTCTCATGAACATTGGCGACAGAGATGTAAAGTGCGCTCTGCCCGAAACGCTTGAAGCCGAGGACAAGTGGATAATCAGCGTTCTCAACACGACGGCTAAGGAGGTCGCGGAAAACCTCGACAAGTACGAGCTTGGCATCGCCGTTTCAAAGGTTTACGACTTTATCTGGGACTGCTACTGCGACTGGTATATCGAGCTTGCTAAGGCTCGTCTCCAGTCCGAGGGCGAATCAGCCGACAACGCGCGTCAGGTGCTCGTTTGGGTGCTCGACAAGGCGCTCAAGCTTCTCCACCCGTTCATGCCGTTCATAACGGAGGAGATCTGGCAGACGATCCCCCACGAGGGCGAGACGATCATGCTCCAGAAGTTCCCCGAGTACAGCGAGGAGTACAGCTACCCCGATGCCGTTTCCGAGATGACGAAGATAATGGACGCTATCAAGGCGATCAGAAACCGCCGCGCGGAGATGAACGTTCCGCCGTCAAGAAAGGCGAAGGTCTACGTTGAGACGCAGTTCGCCGACGCGTTTAACAACGGCTCGAAGTTCATCGTAAAGCTCGCGTCCGCAAGCGAAGTTGAGGTAGGCAGCGAGTTCAGCATAGACGGCGCTGTAACGGCAGTTACGGCAGACGCGAAGATCTATATCCCGATGGCTGAGCTTGTTGACAGAGAAGCAGAGCTAAAGCGCCTTAACAAGGAGCTTGCAAACGTTGAGAAGATGCTCGCGCAGGACGAGGGCAAGCTCAACAACGCGGGCTTTATGGCAAAGGCGCCCGAAAAGGTCATCGAGAAGATCAAGGCGCAGCGCGACCGCGAGCAGGAGAAGGTAGCCATGATAAAGGCGGCTATCGCTCAGCTCGGTTGATCTACGCAGAGGTGTTTTTGTGGAAATAAAAAAATACAGCACGCTGCCCGACGAGGCGCGGAGAATACGCTCGCAGGTTTTCCTCGACGAGCAGAAATTTACGATGGAGTTCGACGAGACCGACGAAATCTGCACACATCTCGTGATGTTTGACGGCAGCGACGCCGTTGCCGTGTGCCGCTACTTTTTCAGCAAGGAAAAGGGCTGCTACATGATCGGCAGGGTCGCTGTTGACAAGTCGCGCAGGGGGCAGAAGCTCGGCGCAGCGATAATGCGCGAAGCCGAGCGGCTTATCCGCGAGGAGGGCGGCAAAGAGATCGCTGTTTCGGCGCAGTGCCGTGTGAGTCCGTTTTACGCAAGTCTCGGCTACGAGCAGGCGTCGAACGAGTATCTCGACGAGTACTGTCCTCACATATTAATGAAAAAGAAGCTCTGATATCAGGGCAAAAAGGGCGCAGCGAGGTCTGCGTCCTTTTTTAAGAAAATTTTAAAATGAATTAGTATTCCATAAAAAGTATTGATTTTTTTCCATTATCATGATATAATAAAAATGTATACATAACAAAGAGTGCTGACGAGCAAAAAGCGCGGCGGCATTCCGAGAAAGGCAATGGCGCGAAAAATAGCGCGCCGTTGAGAAAAGGGGGCACACAATGTTATTCACAATAATGAACTCACAGCGCACCACGTTGGATGAAAGAGGATACCGCTTTACAGAGGACAGCGAGGTTTGCGTTGACGAACTGCTTTTTGAGACTATAGCCAAAGATAAGGGCAGAAAATATGCCGAGGGTCTGAAAACAAGGCTCGGCGAAGGTCTTGAGACTATCTGTCTCGGCGAGGACGGCGTGTTCTACACCGTTCTGTTCGACACAGTTGCCGTAAACGGCGAAGAGCCTGCGTCATATCCGATCGTATGGCGCGAGCTTTCTGTAAACGGCTATTGATACAAAACGATATCCCGCCTGTGTTCGGTATTTCCGGCGCAGGCGGTTTTTATTAATAAAAAATTTCCAAAAAAAAGCGGCTGAGTTCTAAAATTTGCTTGATTTTTCACAAATAAGGCGGTATAATGTATAAAGCAGATGTGTACTTGCGTATGCTCTGCAAAAGCAAATACCACCGTAAAGGAGAATGATATATGAGTTTGGAAAACGCTGTTGTACTGGCAAAAAGACCGAAGAAAACGATCTATCGTGACGGCGACACAGTTATAAAGGTTTTCGAGGAAGGGTTCTCAAAGGCCGACATACTCAACGAAGCGCTCAACCACGCAAGGATCGAAGAAACCAACCTTAACATACCGCGCCTGAAGGCGATCAACATGATCGACGGAAAGTGGGCTATCTTCACCGAGTTTATCGAAGGCAAGACGCTTGCCGCACTCATGGAGGAGAATCCGGGTAAATTTGACGAATACCTTGATCTTTTTGTTGAGCTTCAGCTTATCGTACACGATCAGCGCCAGCGTCTGCTCAACAGTCTGAAGATCAAGACGAGCAGAAAGATCGACGAGAGCGATCTCAACGCGACGATCCGCTACGAGCTCCAGACTCGTTTACAGTCCATGCCGAGACACCACAAGGTATGCCACGGCGACTTCAACCCCAGCAACATCATCATCAAGGACGACGGCACGCCGTACATTCTCGACTGGTCGCACGCTTCTCAGGGCAACGCGGCGGCTGACGCAGCTATCACATATTTGCAGTTCAAGCTTCACGGCGAAGAAGAGACTGCCGAGAAGTATCTCAATCTTTACTCGATCAAGAGCGACACGGCTAAGCAGTACATTCAGAAGTGGGTACCGATCGTTGCCGCGACCGAATCCCTCCACGGCACCGACGAAGAACGCGCCATGCTCCTCAGTTGGGCAGACGTAGTAGAATGGTCGTAGCACCCAGGCGGGCGCGGGCATATATGTGTTTGTGCTTTTTCATAGAAACCACCTCTTCGCCGACGCGGCAGCGGAGACCCGCACGACGAAAAAGCCGTTCCATAAACCAAAGTAAGATCGCGTAATTGCGCGCCGGGCACTACCCGGCGCGCATTTATTCGTGGCTGCTTAGAGTTGTTTGTTGTTCCAGGCATCGGTGAAACCCTTTGACCAGTATTTTTTCGGGAGAACGACTACCGAGATACACTTGTCCGGCGCGGCAAATACGGGGAATATCGAGCCCTTGAGCCTAAAGCCCGGGAAGTACTCGCGGAAGATCACATTGGCGTTAAAGTTCATTATCGCGGGGCGGCCGTTTTGGTCGCTTATCTGGAACGAGTACGGCGAGCGGTCGTATTCGCTCGTTATCGCGGAGACTATGCCCCTGAGGTTCGGCGGTATCTCTTCAAATCGCTTGCCCTTAAACGAAAACAGATCATGCGCAACATTTCCCAAAACCGATGGATCTCTGTTTACCCATTCCTCGGTCGAGTAAATAAGATTCGCAGCGCTGTTTGACGGAAGCCATAACGAAAAAAGCACCGTGTTCGCCTGAACTATATGCGCATAGCATATAGTTCCGCTGTGTATCAGATAGTCGCACTCTATGTACATCATCTTGAATATTTTGTCGTTCTCCGCCCATGTTTCGCGGGGCAGATTCAGCTTTTTCATCGGCTTGCGGAGATAGTTCTCTCTCATTTCATCAAGTTCTTTGCCAAAATCTATCATTGTTGCTTCCTTTCATACTTTTATTGATGCGGCAACTAAATTATACAAATTCTATATTTATTTTTGTTGCCGAAGGGGTGCGGGGGCGACCGGAAAGCCCCCGCAAGGTATTTCTGTTAAAGAAACAGTTTAACGGCTTGCGATTATTTAATTGCCGGAGTAATAACTTTAGACTCTAAAAAATCCTGATTATCTTCCTCGGGCAGACCTCGGCGCATTTGCCGCAGGCGGTGCATTTTTCCGGGTCAACGTGAGCGTGGTTATCCTTCACGGTTATCGCGCCGCTTTCACACGCCTTTGTACACCTCATGCAGCCGATGCAGCCTGTCTTACAGACCTTCGTCGTAACGCCGCCCTTGTCGCAGCTCGAACACAATACCGCTGCGCGGCTCGTTACCGGCTCGACCGAAATAAGCCCGTGAGGACACGCGTCAACACACGCGCCGCACGCGCGGCATTTTTCGCGGTCAACGACTGCCGCGCCGTCGTTTATCGTGATCGAGCCGTATTCGCACGCCGCTGCGCAGTCTCCGAAGCCTATGCAGCCATAGACGCAGCGACCCATTCCGCCGTAAAGCTGCATCGCCGCGCTGCACGTTTGTATGCCCTGATATGCCGCGGCTTTTTTCGTCACGTTCTCTGTGCCGTGGCAATGCACCATCGCCGCCTTCCTGACGTACTCTCCCCCGTCAAGACCAAGCAGCGCGGCTATCTCGTCGGCTGTCTCTTTGCCGCCGACCGTGCAAAGTCCGACCTTCGCGCCGCCGTTTGCGAGCGCGGACGCGTAGCCGTCACAGCCGCTGAAGCCGCACGCGCCGCAGTTCGCGCCGGGCAGCTTTTCGCGCACCGCCTGCGCCCTTTCGTCTACAGGCACGGCAAAAAATACCGACGCCAGCGCCAGCACGACGCCGACTATTAGCCCCAGTCCTCCGACAAGCAGCGCGGCGGCAAGTATCTCATTCACGCAGCGACCCTCCTTCGATCGATCACTTCAAAAGTCCGTCCACTATCCCGGAAAAGCCCAAAAACGAACACGCAACAAGCGACGCCGACACAAGCGTTATCGGCAGTCCCTTCAGGCTTTCGGGAATATCGGCGGATTCGAGCCGCTCGCGCACTCCGGCGAACATCACCATCGCGACGAGAAAGCCTATCCCCGCGCCGAAAGCGTTGACAAGTGCGGCCGCGTAGCCGAAACGCGGGTCCTCCGCGCCCTTGTCGAGAACGAGCATCGTAATCCCGAGAACGGCGCAGTTCGTCGTGATGAGCGGCAGATAAATACCGAGCGCATTGTACAGCAGCGGCATATACTTTTTCATTATTATTTCAACGAGCTGAACGAGCCCGGCTATCACGAGGATAAACACGAGCGTTTGCAGATAGTCCATGTCGTTCGGCACGAGGATGTATGTGTACAGCGGCCATGTCACCGCCGTCGATATCACCATGACGAACGTCACGGCGGCGCTCATTCCAAGCGCCGTGTTCAGCTTTTTCGACACGCCGAGAAACGGGCATATACCGAAAAATTTGCAGAGAACGTAGTTCTCCGTCAGTATCGCTGCGATAAATATCCCGACCAGATTCGTTATACTCATTCGGCGCACCCCTCTCCGCTCGGCGCGCATTTGTCCGCCATCGGACAGGCGGCACACGCCGAGACCGCGGCTTTTTTGTCCGACCGTGAATTAATGGCGTTCACCGCCGCCATGAGCATTCCGAAAACGAAGAATCCGCCCGGCGGAAGTATGAATATCAGTATCGGGTGGCTGCTCAGCACGGGTATGTCAAGCCCGAACCACGAGCCTGAGCCGAGTACCTCGCGTATGCTGCCCATCAGGAACAGCGCCGCCGTAAAGCCCACACCCATTCCGAGACCGTCGAGCATTGACGGCAAAACGGCGTGCTTGCTCGCGAACATCTCTGCCCTGCCGAGAATTATGCAGTTCACGACGATCAGCGGCAGATACACACCGAGCGCGCTGTCGAGCGCGGGCGCGTACGCCTTGACGAGCATCTGAACGATCGACACGAACGCCGCGATCACCGTTATGTACGCCGGGATCCTCACCCTGTCGGGAATGACCCTTCTAAGCAGCGATATAACGGAGTTTGAACAGACGAGCACAAGC
>OMPZ01000102.1 GCA_900313125.1 uncultured Eubacteriales bacterium
AAATGGAGATCAGAGAGATCCCGGCAAAGGAGATCACGGACGCGGTCGCAAAGCTGTTTACCGACTGCAACTACTATATAGGCGACGACATTCTCGACTCGCTGAAAGCGGCTCGCGAAAACGAGGACACACAGCTTGCGAAGGACGTTCTCACACAGATCATCGACAACGATAAGATAGCGGCCGACGAACGTATCCCGATGTGTCAGGATACGGGAATGGCGGTGCTTTTTGTCGAGTACGGCGACAGGGTGGCCGTAAGCGGCGGCAGCTTCAAGGACGCCGTTGAGGAGGGCGTTCGCCGCGCCTACATCGACGGCTACCTCAGAAAATCGGTCGTGAACGACCCCGTTTTCGACAGAGTGAACACGAAGGACAACACGCCGCCCGTTATCCACACGGAGATAGTGCCCGGCGATAAAATACGGATTACGGCAGGCGGCAAGGGCTTTGGCAGCGAGAATATGTCGGCGATAAAAATGCTCACTCCGTCGGCTGGCGTTGAGGGCGTAAAGCAGTTTGTGCTTGACGCGGTGAAGCACGCGGGTCCGAACCCCTGTCCGCCGATAGTGGTGGGCGTCGGTATCGGCGGCACGTTCGAGTGCGCGGCACAGCTTGCGAAGAAGGCTACCTTCCGCTCGATAAAAACGAGCCACCCCGACGAGCGTTACGCCGCGCTCGAGAAAGAGCTGCTCGGCGAGATAAACAAAATGAACATCGGTCCGGCAGGACTCGGCGGCAAGACTACGGCTCTCGGCGTGAACATCGAGACGTACCCGACTCACATCGCCGGAATGCCCGTTGCGGTAAACATCTGCTGCCACGCCTGCAGACACAGTTCTGTCGAGATCTGATCTTGGATCTTATACAGCACGACTATGAAAGGAAAAACTATCAATTATGTCAGATACGGAAAATAAAAGCATTAACGAGATCTACGCTCCCGAGGGAACGGAGCAAAAGCCGGACAGGCTCATTCGCTGCATCACGTCGGACGGCGCGATAATGGCGATCGCCGCCGACACCACCGGTATCGCCCACATGGGCAAAAAGCTGCACCACACGTCAAACGCCGCCACCGCTGCGCTCGGCAGACTTCTCACGGCGTCGTCGATAATGGGCGTTATGCTCAAGCAGAAGGACGCTACAGTCACGCTCAGAGTGAAGGGCGACGGTCCTCTCGGCGCTGTCGTAGCTGTCTCCGACAGCAGGGGCAACTGCCGCGGCTACGTCGAGAATCCCGGCGTTGAAACGGAGTACCACAAAAACGGAAAGATAAACGTCGGCGCGGCGGTCGGCAAAGACGGCGTTATCAACGTGCTGCGCGACTACGGAACGGGCGAGCCGTATATCGGCGTTTGTCCGCTCGTCTCAGGCGAGATAGCCGAGGACATCACAAGCTACTACGCCACAAGCGAACAGATACCCACGGTGTGCGCTCTCGGCGTTCTTGTGAACAAGGAGGACGGCGAGGTCATGCTCGCGGGCGGTCTGCTTATCCAGCTCCTGCCCGGCGCAGACGACAACACTATCACAAGGCTTGAGGAAAACATCAAAAAGCTCGAGCCTGTCACGACAATGCTCGCAAAGGGCATGAGCCTTATGGATATGGTGAACACGGCGCTCGAAGGCTTTGAGGTCGAGCAGCTTGACGAGCAGGAGATAGGCTACGTCTGCACCTGCAGCAGAGAGCGCGTTGTCAACGCGTTCTTAAAGCTCAGTGACGACGAGATACGCAGCCTTGCCGACGAAAAGGGCTACGCCCGCGCAAACTGCCACTTCTGCAACAAGAACTACCGTTTCACAAAACGCCAGCTCGAGGACATTATTTCCGAGAGGAACAAAAACAAGTAAAAAGAGTATAAAAAAACATCAAGGGGTTTGAGAAGCGCTGCTTCCCAAACCCCTTTTCGGTCAAATTTCTGTTTTCTGACGCTCGCGCTCCTGCTTTGAAAAAACGCAGCCGCAGTAGTCCTGACGGTACAGGTCATGCTCGCGAGAAAGCTCGATAGAACGCTTGTATCCGTTTTTCTTTTTAAAATCGGACGGCAGCCATGCGACGCCGTATTTCTCCGAGAGCGAACGACCTATCTCGTTTAAAAGCTGCGCGTCCTTCATCGGGCTTATCGTTAGCGTCGTCGCAAAATAATCTGCGCCAAGCTCGACCGCCTTTTTTGCCGTACGTTCAAGACGCAGCTCAAAGCACTCGCGGCATCTTGCGCCGCCCTCGGGCTCGTGTTCAAGCCCCTTGACGCGGCTGTAATACTCACGGCTGTCAAAGCCCTCGTCGGTATACGTCACGGGGTACTTCGTTTCCATCTCGCCGATGAGCCGTTTTTGCTCGCTCGAACGGCGCGCGTACTCCTCGTTGGGGTAAAGGTTCGGATTGTAGTAAAACACTATTATCCTGAAATACTGTGAGAGATACTCGATGACGTAGCTGCTGCACGGCGCACAGCAGCTATGCAGCAGGAGAGTTTTTCCGCTGCCGCCGTCGTTTGCGATCAGCTCGTCGAGCTGTTTTTGGTAGTTTATCTTGTTCATACGCTCACCGGGAAAATTAGAATAATACAGCTTTTGTGATATCCTCAGCGTTTTTCGCGATAAGTGTCGCGCCTGCGCTTTCAAGCTCCTCGCGGCCGCGGAAACCCCATTCTGCGCCGCAGAAGTCAACGCCGGCATTGCTCGCGGTCTCGACATCGACGTTGCTGTCGCCTATGTACAGACAGCGGGAGCTATCGCAGTCAAGCTCGCCGAGCATTGCAAAAAGCGATTCGGGCGACGGCTTGCGCGGAAATTCGTCCTTCTGACCGTAAACGATATCTACAAGCTCCGAGTCAAACAGCGCGCCGACTATCCTCTTTGCAAAGCCGTCCGCCTTGTTTGAGAGCACGCCCACCTTGACGCCGCCGTCCTTCAGAGCGCGCAGCATATCTTCAACGCCGTGGTAGGGGCGCGTTTTTTCGAGACATTTTTCTTCGTAGATCATGTTGAACGTGCCGTAAACGGAGCGCAGCAGCTTTTCGTCGTCGGCTTTTTCGCCCATCGCGTTCGAGACGAGATTCCTTATACCTCTGCCGACAAAGTATCGGTATTCCTCGAGACGGTGTGTCGGCAGCTCAAAGAGCGAAAGCGCTGCATTGCAGCTATCGGCAAGGTCGGCAAGGCTGTTTACAAGCGTGCCGTCAAGGTCGAACACGCAGGCTGTGTACTTCTTTTCCATCTTTTCTTTTCTCCTCTTTTAGCCTGTTCCTCTTGTTTTGACAGGCGGCATATATTAATGATCCCTGACGGATCATTAAAAGCTAATTATTGATGCGGCAAATAAATAATACAAAATTTATGGCAATACCGCACAGAGATTGTGCCGAAGATGCGCAGTAGATTTTTTCGTCAGAGTGCATAAAGGAGCCGCAGGAATACTGACGTAT
>OMPZ01000127.1 GCA_900313125.1 uncultured Eubacteriales bacterium
CTGCTCGCAGAGCGTGTGAAAATGCAGCCCGTCGAGCATGGGAAGAACTTTCTCGTCAAACTGCGCGAGCGTGCAGCCCAGACGCGAACCGGGCGCGCAGGGGTCGTAAATGGCGTGCCCCTCCTGCGTCGAGCATTCGGGATTTACGCGCAGCCCGACCGATTTTCCCGAACTTTTTGCCGCCGCGCCGAATTTCCCAAGCTGAGATACGGAATTGAAAACAACGTGATCGGCGTACTTCAATATCTCGGAGAACTCCTCTGCTTTGTAGGCAGGTGAGAAAACGTGCGTCTCTCCGCCGAATTTCTCCGCGCCGAGTCTCGCTTCGTACAAACCGCTCGCGGTGCTGCCCGCGAGATATTTCGATATCAGCGGATATGTCGAGTACATCGAGAAAGCCTTCTGCGCCAGCAATATTTTACAGCCGGTGTCGTCCATGACCTTTTTGAGTATCTCCAGATTTTTAACGAGCAGATTTTCATCCACGAGAAAATACGGTGTGCTTATATTGTCCATACACTCACCCGATCAATCGACGATAACGGGGTTATCGTTAATCTGCCACGGCAGACCGCACTTATTGAGCTGCTCCATATACGGGTCGGGATCGAACTCCTCGACGGTGTGTACGCCGGGCATATTCCATTTGCCGGTAACGAGCATCATCGCGCCGATCATAGCCGGAACGCCTGTCGTGTAAGAGATAGCCTGCGAGCCGACCTCCTTGTAGCACTCCTGATGGTCGCATATATTGTAGATATACGCCGTTTTCTCCTTGCCGTCCTTAACGCCTGTGAAGATGCAGCCGATGTTCGTTTTGCCGACCGTGCGCGGGCCGAGCGTCGCAGGGTCGGGCAGGAGAGCCTTCAAAAACTGTATCGGCACGATCTGATGACCCTCAAATTCGATAGGCTCGGTCGAGAGCATACCTACATTCTCAAGGCACTTCATGTGAGTAAGATAGCTCTGACCGAACGTCATGAAAAACCTGATGCGTTTTACATCGGGGATATTTTCCGCAAGCGACTCGATCTCCTCATGATGAAGAAGGTACATATCCTTCTTGCCAACGCCGTCGAAATCGTACTCGCGCTTGATGCTCATTGCGGGTATCTCGACCCAATGACCGTTCTCCCAGTACGAGCCGGGCGCGGAGACCTCGCGAAGGTTTATTTCCGGGTTGAAGTTCGTAGCGAACGGGTAGCCGTGGTCGCCGCCGTTGCAGTCGAGAATGTCTATCGTGTCGATGCGGTCGAAAAGGTGCTTCTGAGCGTAGGCGCAGTAAGCCTGCGTAACTCCGGGATCGAAGCCCGAGCCGAGCAGCGCGGTCAGCCCCGCCTTTTCAAACTTTTCCTTATATGCCATCTGGTAGGAGTAATCAAAGTAAGCCGAAAAGCCCTTTTCCTTGCAGCGCTTTTCGTAAGCCGCCCTCCACTCGGGCTCGGTGATATCCTCCGGCTCGTAGTTCGCCGTATCCATATAATTCACGCCGCACTCAAGGCAGGCGTCCATGATGGTGAGATCCTGATACGGCAGCGCGATATTCATAACGAGGTCGGGCTTTACCTTATTGATGAGCGCAACAAGCTGAGAAACGTCGTCGGCGTCCACCTGCTCCGTCGTGATCTTGGTAGCCGTTTTTCCCTCGAGCTTTTCTTTGAGCGCGTCGCACTTCGACTTCGTTCTGCTCGCGATGCAAAGCTCCTCAAATATATCGCTGTGCTGGCAGCATTTTTGAATGGCAACGCCTGCCACACCGCCGCAGCCTATCACTAATACTTTACTCATTTTGTTTTCCTCCTGTATTTTCATAATTGTAAACGTGCTTTGGTTATTTACTCGATTTACGGAGATCTTCGGATCATTCTTTTTTCGCGAATAACGACGCGATGATCTTTACGACAAGATATCCGAGCCACTGCAGCGCGACGAGCGCAAGGCTTGCAAGACCTATCATCACCGCAAGCACGGCAGCGCCCGCGTTGCCGGCATGACCTGCCACGGCTGCCGCGTCTATGCCGCCCACGATAAGAGACGTGTCCGCGCCCTGAGCGATCTCGTGCGTCACCGCCGAATAAAACGCTATCGCGCATATCGCGCCGAGAATTATGATTATCAATGATATCGCCGCCATCGCGGGTATCACTCTGCTTTTTTTCTTTTCCATACACCTTCTCCTTCGGCAAGCCGTAAATGTCAATAGATTACGGAAATTTCTGTCAGATCGCAAGAAGTATCTCGCGAATTATCTTGCACGCCGCTGCGGTCGAGATACCGCTGTGGTCGTAGTGAGGGGAAAGCTCGTTTACGTCGCAGGCAACTATGTTCAGCCCGGAGCACACGGCAACTGCCGCGCGCCTTAATTCGTCGAAGCTTACTCCGCCCGGCTCGGGCGTTCCCGTTCCGGGGAATACCGACGGGTCGAGCACGTCGAGGTCGAGCGTAAAGTACACGGGCTTTGAGCGCCCAAGCTCCTTTACTATCTGAGGAACGTCCTCAAGGCTGAACGGGTGCATATCGGTGTGGAGCTTCGCGAACTCGAACTCCGACTTCTCCCCCGAGCGAATGCCGTACTGGTGGATACGGTCGTCGCCGATAATATCCCAGCAGCGGCGCAGGACGCACGCGTGGGAGTACTTTACGCCGAGGTAGTCCTCCCTCAGGTCGGCGTGCGCGTCAAAATGTATGACGTGCAGGTCGGGGTATTTTTCCGCCGCTGCGCGAAACGCGCCGAGCGTGACTAAATGCTCGCCGCCGATCATGAGCGGTATCTTATCGTCGGAAAGTATCTTCGCGGCCCTCTCCTGTATCTGGTCGAGCACGGCGTTCGTGTCGCCGATACAAAGCTCGATGTCGCCGCTGTCCATAACGTTTATGTCCTCAAGGTCCTTGTTCTGATAGGGGCTGTACGTCTCTATCCCGAACGACTCGCTGCGAACGGCGTTCGGACCGAAGCGCGTGCCGGGACGAAAGGACGTCGTTGAATCGAACGGCGCACCGAACATAACGATATCTGCGTCTTTATACTCCTTGTCGCAGGCAAGGAACGTTTCAACATTATTCTTCAACACTTTTAAGCAGCTCCTCTACATAAGCCGGAATGTAAAACGCGCCCTTGTGCAGCATCGTCGTGTAGTACTTCGTCTGTATGCCGCGCATATTCCAGCGTGTTTCGTCAAGATCGCGCAGGGGGTGATATTTCTTCGACGCAAAGCCGAACAGCCAATGCCCCGACGGGTAAGTCGGGATATGCGCCTGATACACCTTCGCTATCGGGAAGTTGCCGACGATATTCTTGTGCGCGCGCTGGCAGGCGTGAGCGTCGTCGGGGTAGAACGGGCTTTCGTGCTGATTGACGAGTATGCCGTCCTCCTTGAGCGCGTTGTGGCAGTTGCCGTAAAACTCCCTTGTGAACAAGCCCTCGCCGGGGCCGAACGGGTCGGTCGAATCGACGATTATAAGATCGTACTCGTTCTCTTTAAAGCGGACGAATCTGAGACCGTCCTCGTAATACACGTTTAGTCTCGGGTCGTCAAAGCGGCACGCCGTTTTCGGCAGATATTTTTTGCACACCTCTACAACAAGAGGATCTATCTCCACCATATCTATAGTCTCGATCTCGGGGTACTGTGTCAACTCGCGCACGACTCCCCCGTCGCCCGCGCCGATAACGAGCACCTTCTTTACGTTCGGGTGTACCGCCATAGGCACATGGGTTATCATCTCATGATATATGAACTCGTCCTTCTCGGTGAGCATCATATAGCCGTCGAGCGTGAGAAAACGCCCGAACTCGGGAGACTCGAACACATCTATCCTTTGAAAATCACTCTTGCCGCTGTAAAGCTGCTTATCCACGCGAATGGATATCTGCACGTTCGGCGTGTGATTCTCGGAAAACCAAAATTCCATTTTACCTTACCTCATCTTTCATGCTGCACTATCGGCAGTCGCCGCGCCGCGTTCAAGGTCTTGAAGCGCCGACCTCACTCTATCCCAGTCTATCGCTTTATATTTCGGTATCACCCTTACCATGTCGGCGCTGTCCTTCGCGCCGTTTTCGGGGATAACTCCGAACAGCAGGTAAACGTCGAGCTTGGGTCTGCGCGACGGTATCGGCATACGTTTGTCGATCTCGGAGAGCAGGCTCGGCTCATACTCGGGAAGATACGGGGATATCTCGCCGTAAAATTTCTCAAACACCTGTGCCGCGTATTCCATGTCCTCGCCTTTTTCGGGGTAATAGATGTACTGTACATACCTATCCTTCCACATAGAGGATATCGTATCGCCGCCCACGCGCTGCTCGAGCTTTCCGTTGTTTTCGACCCCCGTAAGCTCGCACAGCCTTTCGACCGTAAAATACTCGGCGACCTTCTTCCAATAGTCGCTCGTATATCTTATCGAATCGCCCTGCGACAATATCGTCATCACCGAATCCGTATCATACACGCGTACGGAAAATTCGATGCCCTTATTCTCAAACGAATAAACAAAAACGTCGTCGTCCTCGCCGTCGGGCATATCGGGCGTTTCCTTTCTGTAGGACTCATGCCCGAGAAGGACTGCTTCGGGGTATCGCTTCTGCACCTGCTTTACGACTCTCTCCTCCGAGGGGAGGTTGTATATAGGGTAGATAAATTCGTAATAAGCGTACACCGCAAGCCTTTTTACTCCAAAATATCCGACCGCCGACAAAACAGCTACGATCCCTGCAATGGCAAGTACCCTGCCGACGATCTTCATATCGCGCTCTCTCATACAAGCACATTCAGCCGC
>OMPZ01000106.1 GCA_900313125.1 uncultured Eubacteriales bacterium
CTTCGAGTGAGAGCAGTTCTTCGGAAAGCTCTGCTGCTTCAAGTGAGAGCAGTTTTTCGGAAAGCTCCGCTGCTTCGAGTGAGAGCAGTTCTTCGGAAAGCTCTGCTGTTTCAAGTGAAAACGATATTAGCGAAAATTCCTCATGGCGGATCGATTCGTATGTCTTGCCCGAGATAAGCTCGGAGGAAGGCTACGTCATCGAAAGCGACCCCGGCAACAATAGTGAAACAAATCCATACGACAACGTAACGACAGGCAGACGCGCGCGCGCAGGTATCGGGATATTCCTCATGATAGCGTCGCTGGGCTGCGCGGCTGCGCTGTTCAATCTATACTCGGATACGGAGGATAATATATGACAGAAAAAGAAAAGATGCTCGCAGGTCTCCCCTACGACGCATTTACCGACGATTTAAAAGAAGCAAGGCTGCGCGCAAAGCTGCTTTGCCGCAAATTCAACGACCTTATGCCCGACGACGAGGAAGGCAGAGTCGCCGCGATCAAGGAGCTGCTTGGCAAAACGGGACAGAACGTCTGGATCGAGCAGCCGTTTCTCTGCGATTACGGCGAAAACATCGAGGTCGGCGAAAATTTCTACGCGAACTACAACCTCGTTATCCTCGACTGCGCTAAGGTAAAGATCGGCGACAACGCGTTTATCGCACCGAATGTCGGCATTTACACCGCCGCTCACCCGATAATCGCGGAGCAAAGAAATACCGGCAGCGAATACGCCGGAGAGATCAACATCGGAAACAACGTCTGGATCGGCGGCGGCGTGCAGATCTGCCCCGGCGTAACGATAGGCGACAACACCGTTATCGGCGCGGGCAGCGTCGTTACAAAGGATATCCCGGCGAACGTGGTCGCGGTCGGCAACCCGTGCCGTGTTTTGCGCGAGATCACTCTCGACGACACTATACCTATGGGCGAAGGAACAATCTAAACCGAGGAGACATACGATTGCATGACGACTTTATACATAGTCGTGCCTTGCTACAACGAAGAGGCTGTTTTGTCAAAAACGGCTGCCACGCTGCTGAAAAAATACGAGCAGCTCGCAAAGCGCGGCAAGATAACGAACAAGAGCAAGATCGTTTTTATTGACGACGGCTCGACCGACTCGACATGGCGAAAGATCAAGGGCTACAACAGGATCAACGGCGCGTTCGGCGGCATAAAGCTCAGCCGCAACCGCGGACATCAGAACGCGCTGCTTTGCGGTCTGCTGACGCTGAAGGACTACGCCGACGCGATAATCTCGATCGACGCCGATCTTCAGGACGACATAGGCGCTATAGACGAGATGCTCGAAAAATTCGAGCACGGCTGCGACGTGGTTTACGGCGTTCGCTCAAAGCGCGACACCGACACGTTTTTCAAACGCTTCACCGCGGAATCGTACTACAAGATACTTGACAAGATGGGCGCGAAGGTCATATTCAACCACGCCGATTTCCGCCTGATGAGCAGACGCGCGATCGAGTGCCTGTCGCTGTTCAAGGAGCGCAACATATTCCTGCGCGGTCTCGTGCCGATGATCGGCTTTAAATCGGGCATAGTGAAGTACGAGAGAGCCGAGCGCGAAGCGGGCGAAAGCAAATATCCCCTGAGCAAAATGCTGTCGCTCGCGTGGGAGGGCATAACGAGCCTGAGCATTCGCCCGATACGCGTTGTAACGGTGACGGGCGCGCTGATCTTTGCGCTGAGTATAGTTATGCTAATTTACTCCGTTGTGCGGTTTTTCATGGGCGCGACCGTATCGGGCTGGGCAAGCCTTGCGGTGTCGATCTGGGCTATCGGCGGCTTACAGCTTCTCGCTATCGGCATCGTCGGCGAGTATGTCGGGAAGATTTACCTTGAATCGAAAAACCGCCCGCGTTTTATCGTTGAGGACATTATCCTTGAGTTAAATTCAAAGTCGAAATACGGCAAAAGAGACCTCGATGAGGAAGATCACGAGGATATAGATTAGTTTTCCTCACGGCAGAACTTTCGATGCGGGAAACCTCTTTGCAGCAAAACGACCCCTGCGAAAAAACGCAGGGGTCACGTTGTTTGTTATTTACATAAAGAAAAAAGACAACTGCAAAACAGTTGTCTTTAAGTGTTGGCATCTTCCTATTTTCCCGGGGCGTCACCACCCAAGTATCTTCGGCGTAATTGAGCTTAACTTCTGTGTTC
>OMPZ01000146.1 GCA_900313125.1 uncultured Eubacteriales bacterium
GATACTAAGATATGTCTTCTTCATAATACTCAATACCTCCCCTTAGTTATAAATGATATCGTCAACAGTGCCGCCGCCCGGAATCATCGGGAGAACACGCTCTTCTCTGTCAACAATACACTCTATCCAAACAGGCGTATCAAGTTTCATAGCTTCATCGAGAGCAGCTTTAAATTCTTCCGCAGTGCGGCATCTGAAGCCCTTAGCGCCGAATCCCTCGGCAACCTTAACGTAGTCTGTCTTTCTGTCAGGCTCACTCTGAGAATATCTCTTGCCGTAGAAAGTCTTCTGCCACTGTCTAACCATGCCGAGAGCCTCGTTGTTAAGACAAACAGAAATGATAGGCAGCTTATAGGTAACAGCCGTACAAGCCTCGTTCATATTCATGTGGAACGAGCCGTCGCCGGTGATGTGGAACACGGGCTTTCTGCCTGTGCCGATCTGCGCGCCGATAGCAGCGCCGTAGCCGTAGCCCATTGTGCCGAGACCGCCCGAGGTCAGGAAGTTATCCGCCTTGACGTGGTGCAGGTACTGAGCCGCCCACATCTGGTGCTGACCTACGTCTGTAACGTAAAGTCCGTCCTCGCCTGCAACCTCGCTGATGATATCCATGATCTCCTTCGGGTGGAGCTTGTCGCCGCCTGTTGAATACGGGATATCACGGCGCATTTTGTTGAGCTCTTCAAACCATTCTGTGCGCTTTGCTTCTTCAAGCAGCGGCTCGAGCTCGCCGAGAACTGTCTCAGCGTCGCCTACGATGTGGTAATCAGCCTTTACGTTCTTGTCGATCTCGCTCTGGTCGATATCGATGTGGATCATCGTTGCCTTCTTCGCAAACTTTGACGGAGCAAGCGCAACTCTGTCGGAGAAACGGCTGCCTACGGTGATAACAACGTCGGCGTCATTTACCGCTCTGTTAGCGACAACGGAGCCGTGCATACCGATCATGCCGAGGTTTTCGGGCATATCCCAGCGGAGAACGCCGGCTGCCATGAGCGTATGCGTTGCGGGGATATTAGCCTTCTCGATGATCCTCTTGAGGATCACGCCTGCGTTGGAGTTCTTAACGCCGCCGCCGTAGATGATAACGGGTCTCTTAGCCTTGTTTACCGCCTCGGCGATATCCTCGATATTGCAGCCCGTGTAGCTGAGCTGTCTTGCAGCCGTCTGCTTCGGTGCAGGCGTATATTCGGTAACGGCAGCCGTGATATCCTTCGGGATATCAACGAGTACCGGACCGGGACGTCCGCTGATCGCGATCTTGAACGCGTTTCTGAGCGTCGGAGCGAGATCCTCGATCTTGCGAACTACGAAATTGTGCTTTGTGATAGGCATTGTGATGCCCGCGATGTATACCTCCTGGAAGGAGTCGCGTCCGATAAGGGAATTCGGAACGTTGCCGGTGATAGCGACCATCGGAACGGAGTCCATGTATGCCGTCGCGATGCCCGTAACGAGGTTAGTCGCGCCCGGACCCGAGGTAGCGAGAACTACGCCCGTCTTGCCTGTGGCTCTTGCGTAGCCGTCCGCCGCGTGAGACGCGCCCTGCTCGTGAGCCGTCATGATGTGTGTGATCTTATCGCTGTACTCATAAAGAGCATCGTAAATATTAAGAACGGCGCCGCCCGGATAACCGAATATCGTGTCTACTTCGTTCTCAATGAGAACGTTAGCGAGTATCTGTGAACCGTTTAAAACCATTCTGGATCATTCCTTTCTGAAAGTAATTTTTGTCGGCGTCTTTGCCGATCATCACAGCTCCGCGATTACCTCTACCTCAACGAGAACGTTCTTCGGAAGAGTCTTGACCGCTACGCAGGAGCGTGCCGGCTTTGATGTGAAATACTTGCCGTATACCTCATTGAACGCTGCGAAATCGCCCATGTCTGCCAAAAAGCATACAGTTTTTACTGCCTTGTCAAGGCTGCTGCCTGCCTCAGCGAGAACCGCGCCGAGGTTCTTACATACCTGCTCTGTCTGAGCTTCGATAGTAGTTGCCTCAACAGCGCCCGTCGCCGGGTTGATCGCGATCTGACCCGACGTAAACACGAGCGAGCCGACCTTTACAGCCTGAGAGTACGGACCGATTGCGTCCGGTGCATTTTTTGTGTAGACCTTTTCTGCCATTTTTATTACCTCACTTTATCAACCCACAAAGTGGCGTTGGTTTTTAATTAAGTATAATGAAGCCCTCGTCCGAAAGCGCTCTGCGAACCTCTTTGATATGCGCTCTGTCCTTCGTTTCAAGCTCTATTCTGATGATGCAGCTATTGATGTCGCTGCCCTTTTCCGCGTGCTCGTAGTTTACCGATACGATGTTCGCGCCCGTCTTGGCGATGGTCGCGGACATATCGCGAAGCTGACCGGGCTTGTCGGTGAGCTGGATCGAGAGCTTTTCAAGACGGCCGGACTTGAGCAGACCGCGGTCGATGATCCTCGAAAGGATAGTTACGTCGATGTTGCCGCCGGAAACGACGCATACGGTGTTCTTGCCCTTTACGGGGAGCTTGTTGAACATTACCGCAGCGACGGAAACTGCGCCCGCGCCCTCTGCTACGAGCTTCTGGTTCTCCATGAGCGCGAGTATCGCGTTGGCTGTCTCGTCGTCTGTCACCGTAACGATATCGTCAACGTATTTGCTGCAGATAGCGAAGGTGTTCTCGCCCGGCTGCTTTACGGAGATACCGTCTGCAAAGGTGCGCACGCTGTCGAGCGTGAGTATCTTGCCCTCGTTGACCGAGTTGACCATTGACGGTGCGCCGGCAGCCTGAACGCCGTAGACCTTTACGTCAGGGCGGAGCATCTTGACCGCGTAAGCAATGCCCGAAATAAGTCCGCCGCCGCCTATGGGAACTACGATAGCCTCTACGTCGGGATTCTCGTTGAGTATCTCAATGGCGATAGTACCCTGACCCGCTATAACGGAATCGTCGTCGAAGGGGTGGATAAAGGTGTAGCCCATCTCGTCCTTGAGCTGGAGAGCGCGCTGATAAGCGTCGTCATACACGCCGTTTACAAGCTCGATCTGAGCGCCGTAGGAGCGCGTAGCTTCGACCTTCGAGATCGGCGCGATATCGGGCAGACAGATGACCGACTTGATATTGTTTCTCTGAGCGGCGAGAGCGACGCCCTGAGCGTGGTTTCCTGCCGAGCAGGCGATAACGCCGCGCGCCTTCTCTTCATCTGTCAGGCGCGAGATCTTGTAAGCCGCGCCTCTGACCTTGAACGAACCGGTGATCTGAAGATTCTCCGGCTTGATGAAAAGGTCGACCTCCGGGTTGATCTTCGGAGCGCGGATAAGCTCCGTGTTTCTTATGATATTTTTAAGCGCAAAAGCCGCTTGATAAACGTTTTCAAGCTGAAGCATTTTTTGTCATATCCTTTCACGATTGTTGAAAGCGGAATTGTTTATGATCAAAGCTCGGCGCAGACGAGGTCGCCCATTTCGCTGCACGAAACTGTTGTAACGCCTTCGTCCTTGCCTGCGATATCTACCGTTCTGAAGCCCTTGTCGAGCACGGCGTTCACAGCGCGCTCGATATCGTCCGCCTCGTCCATCATATCGAAGGAATAGCGGAGCATCATAGCCGCGGAGAGGATCGTGCCGAGAGGGTTCGCGATGTTTTTGCCTGCGATGTCGGGAGCCGAACCGTGGATAGGCTCGTACATTCCGAGCGTCGTTGACGAAAGGCTTGCCGAGGGCATCATGCCGATCGAGCCTGTGAGCATACTTGCTTCGTCGGATAGGATATCGCCGAACATATTCTCTGTAACGATAACATCGAACTGACCGGGATTTCTGACAAGCTGCATCGCTGTATTGTCAACGAGGATATCGCTGTACTCAACGTCGCTGTATTCTTCTGCGAGCTTGTGCATGACCTTTCTCCAGAGCTTGGAGGAATCGAGCACGTTCGCCTTGTCAACGGAATGTACCTTCCTGCCGCGCTTGCGGGCCGTTTCAAAGGCAACTCTGCCGATGCGCTCGATCTCGTGCTCGGAATAGAGCATAAGGTCGGTAGCGACCGTCTCGCCGTCCTGCTCGAAGGTCTTGTGCTCGCCGAAGTAGATGCCGCCCGTAAGCTCGCGGACGATCATAAGATCAAGACCGTCCTTGATGCCTGTCTCTTTAAGCGGAGACGCAGCCTTGAGCTGACCGAACATCTTTGTCGGGCGAAGGTTGGCAAAAAGTCCCAACTCGGCTCTCACCTTGAGCAGAGCCTTTTCGGGGCGCTTTAAGGGATCTATCGTATCCCACTTCGGGCCGCCCACTGCGCCGAGGAGCACGCTGTCACAGTTTTTGCAGCGCTCAAGTCCCTCGTCCGTGATCGGAACGCCGAATTTGTCGATCGACGCGCCGCCTATGTCAACGAAATCCTTCTCGAAGGTATGACCGTACTTCTCGCCTATTTTGTCGAGAACCTTAAGAGCCTCGTCTACAATTTCCGGACCTATGCCGTCGCCCTTAAGAACCGTAATTTTCTTATTCATTATTATTCACCTTTTTGTTATTACTGAGCCTGTCCGGCTTTTATGGAATTGAGCAGTCCGTTGCTTCTGATTATCTCCTTGATAAACTCGGGGAACGGCTGAGCCTGATACTGCTCGCCCTTTGTTTCATTGTATATGATACCTGTATCAAAGTCAATACTAACCGTATCGCCGTCGCTTATTTTCTCGCTTGCCTCGGGGCATTCGAGTATCGCAAGACCGATGTTGATGGCGTTGCGGTAGAAAATTCTTGCAAAGCTCTTTGCGATAACGCAGTCGATGCCCGACGCCTTGATAGCGATAGGCGCGTGCTCACGCGACGAGCCGCAGCCGAAGTTCGCGCCGCCGACCATGATATCGCCCTTTGATACTTTGTTTACAAACTGAGCGTCAATGTCCTCCATGCAGTGCTTTGCAAGCTCGGAATGCTCGGCGGTGTTGAGATATCTTGCAGGAATGATAACATCGGTGTCGATGTTGTTGCCGTACTTATGTACAGTACCCTTTGCGTTCATATATGTAGCTCCTCCGTTTCTCTGTCAATCGGTAAGGTCCCTCGGGTCGGTGATAACGCCTGTAAGCGCGCTTGCCGCTGCAACGGCAGGGCTTGCGAGGTATATCTTCGAGGTGATGTGACCCATTCTGCCGACGAAGTTTCTGTTGGTGGTAGCGACCGCTACCTCATTTTCGGCGAGGATACCCATATATCCGCCGAGACACGGTCCGCAGGTCGGAGTGGAAACGGCGCAGCCTGCGTCCATGAATATGTCGATGTAGCCTTCCTTCATAGCCTGACGGTAGATAGTCGGCGTTGCGGGGATAACGATAACGCGAATGCCCTTGGCAACGTGCTTGCCCTTGAGTATCTCGGCAGCGATGCGAAGGTCGGATATACGTCCGTTCGTACACGAGCCGATAACGACCTGATCGATCTTCACGTCGGAGAGAGCGGAAGCGTCTCTCGTGTTTTCGGGAAGGTGAGGACAAGCCACGGTCGGCTCGATCTTACCGAGGTCGATGTCGATAACGCGCTCGTACTCGGCGTCGTCGTCCGCCTTGTATACCGTGTAGGGGCGGTCAACTCTCTCGTTGATGTAAGCGAGCGTCTGGTCGTCGACCTCAAAGATGCCGTTCTTCGCGCCGGCTTCGATAGCCATATTGGAAATGCAGAGCCTGTCGTCAACTGACAGCTCCGACACGCCCTCGCCCACAAATTCCATAGACTTGTAAAGCGCGCCGTCAACGCCGATCTTTCCGATGATATAAAGGATAACGTCCTTGCCGGAAACGAAGGGGTTAAGCTTGCCCGTAAGGTTGAACTTGATCGCCTCGGGTACCTTGAACCATGCTTCGCCCGTGGCCATGCCGGCTGCCATATCGGTGCTGCCGACGCCCGTTGAGAACGCGCCGATCGCGCCGTAGGTGCAGGTGTGGGAATCCGCGCCGATCACTATGTCGCCGGGAGCGACAAGACCCTTTTCGGGGAGCAGCGCGTGCTCGATGCCCATCTCGCCGACGTCAAAATAATTGTCGATATCAAACTTGCCTGCAAAGCAGCGGCACTGCTGCGTCTGCTGCGCCGCCTTTATGTCCTTGTTCGGCACGAAGTGATCCATTACCATAGCTATCTTCGACTTGTCGAAAACGCCGTTGAAGCCGTTTTTCTCAAACTCGTTGATTGCCACGGGCGTGGTAATGTCGTTGCCGAGCACAAGACTCAGCTTAACTCTTATAAGCTGCCCCGGAACCACCTTGTCGAGACCTGCGCCTGCGGCAAGGATCTTCTGAGTCATTGTCATACCCATAATGTATGCTCCCCTTTTCTTAAAGTAACTAATATATTATTATACACCGCTTTTCTTTCGCGGTAAAGTATTATTTGTGAATTTTTCCGTATTTTCAGCCGATTTTGCCGCTATTCAAAATCCTCGTCCGTGTAGATTGGAATAAACAGATCGAGTATTTTCGCTAATGCAGAAGAGTATCCGCCAAGCTCGGCAAGCTCGATCTCGCTTTTTTTCTTTCTGCTTTTTATATCTATCACGTTTTCCGCCATGCGTCCCGAGCGGAATATTTCCTCGCATTCCTCCAATTTTTCAATAAAGTGCTCCAGAAATATCTCTTCCGGCATATCGTTTTCAAGCTCTGTCAGCATCTCGCTGTACGCCCTGATCTCACCGTCAAACTGCGCTTTAACTACTGCGTAGGACATGGAGAAAGGATCTTCGTCGTCAAAGTCCGCGGGATCGTATAATTCAAGATCTTCCTTTGTGAAAGAGATCTTGCGCTTAATGATCTCTTTCAGCGTAATATTCGCGCTGCCCATCATACGCTGCTCTTTGTGTACTCGCGGCGGTTGATAGCGCTGAACAAAGCCGCTACCGACGAGTAGATGATATCGTCGTGAACGCCTACACCCCACTCGACATTGCCGTTCTTGTCGGTTATCGAAACGTAGGTGACAGCCTTCGAGTCTGAGCCGCGTTCAAGCGCGTGCTCGGTGTAGGAGAGGTCGGAGATGTCGATATCAAGCTCATGTCTGAGCGCGCGGCTTACGGCGCTGAGACGTCCCGAGCCTTCAGCTTCGATCGTCTTTAAAGCACCCTTTACGCTGACGGTCATTGTAACGTGCATACGGCTGCCGTCGGCGTCCGCCTTTCTGAACACGATATTTTTAAGCTCGATCGGAGTTTTCACATTGATAAACTCCTGAGCGAAGCAGTCATAGACCTCATTGGGGAGCATTTCCTTGTGGTTTACGTCGGAAACGTTCTTGATGAAGTAGCTTACCTTCTCACCGAAAGCTTTCGGGAGAACGTAGCCGTAGTGCGACTCGAGCAGATAACCTACGCCGCCCTTGCCCGACTGGGAGTTGATGCGGATAACGTCCGTCTCGTACTCTCTGCCGACGTCCGCCGGGTCGATCGGGAGGTACGGGATAGTCCATGTATCGAGACCCTTCTCCTGATGCCATTTCTTGCCCTTCGCGATAGCGTCCTGATGTGAACCCGAGAACGCTGCGAACACGAGCGCGCCTGCATACGGGCTGCGGTCGCTGACCTTCATTCTCGTAACTCTCTCGTAAAGCTCGCAGATAGACGGGATATCGCTGAAATCAAGCTGAGGATCTACACCCTGCGAGAACATATTCATACCGAGCGTTACGATATCAACGTTGCCCGTTCTCTCGCCGTTGCCGAAGAGCGTGCCTTCAACTCTGTCGGCACCCGCAAGCAAGCCAAGCTCCGTATCCGCTACGCCGCAGCCGCGGTCGTTGTGCGGATGAAGAGAAAGCTCGATAGCGTCTCTGTACTTGAGTCTGTCGGACATATACTCGATCTGATTCGCGTAGATGTGCGGCATGGAATGCTCAACCGTAACGGGAAGATTGATGATCGCCTTGTTGTCGGCTGTAGGCTGAAGGATATCGAGCACGGCGTTGCAGACCTCGAGCGCGTACTCAGGCTCTGTGCCCGTGAACGACTCAGGCGAATACTCAACACGAAAGTTCGTGCCGTTTTCCTCCTGAAGTCTCTTGATGAGCTTTGCGCCGTCGATGGCTATCTGCTTGATCTCTTCCTTCGACTTTTTGAACACCTGCTCGCGCTGTGCCTTCGACGTCGAGTTGTAGAAGTGGACGATTGCCCTCTTGCAGCCCTTGAGCGACTCAAAGGTCTTGAGGATAATATGCTCTCTCGCCTGAGTGAGCACCTGAACGGTAACGTCGTCGGGAATGCGGTTCTCCTCGATAAGGCGGCGGAGGAAATTGTACTCCGTTTCGCTTGCCGCCGGGAAGCCTACCTCGATCTCCTTGAAGCCGATCTTGACGAGCATATCGAAGAAATCGAGCTTTTCGTCAATGCTCATGGGAACGATGAGCGACTGGTTGCCGTCACGAAGATCGACGGAGCACCATGTCGGCGCGTGATCGACGTATTCCTTTTTGACCCACTTGTACTCATTCACCGGCGGGTTGAAATACTGCCGTGAATATCTCTCATAATTTTTCATAACACTCTTTCTCCTTTGCTGACCGCGTATTATACTAATCTCTAATTAAAACCTTTAAAAGATTTTCGAGGATAATTCTCCGGGGACAAGGAAGAGTCCGCAGAAATACTGTCGTATTTCAAGGGCGATGACGCAGTACCCGGGGAATTAGACCGAAAAAATTTAAAGCGTTTTATTAGAGTTTAGTATTACATCACGCGTAAATTTAAGTTTGATACAATGCCGCTAAAAAAGCCTTCGTCTTTTGTTTTCCAAAAGACGAAGGCTGTAAATCTCCGCGGTACCACTTTTGTTGGTCATAAGACCCACTCTTTCGGCGCAAACACGCCAACCTCCTGTAACGGTGAGGATCCGTCCTTCCTAATCTGCACTAACGTGACATTTCAGTCGGCCGCTTGGGGGCGAGCTCAACACACGGGACACCGCCGTTTCGCACCTGCCAACGGCTCTCTGAACGTGCTGCCCGAGGTCTTTTACCCCGTCATCGCATTTAAAGTTATCGTATTATATTATATAGGATTTTTTGATAAATGTCAAGAAGATTTTTGATTTTTTTGCAGCGAGACGTCATTATTTCTCCGACGAGACGCCGATATCCCTCATCTCGGGGATACGTTCGAGCACCTTTGTCATACCGGCGATCAGAATAATGTTCAGCGGGTACATGACAAGCTCCTTGATCCCGCGCACCGAAAACGCCTGAAGCAGCTGAAAGCCGTAGAACAGCACGAACCAGAGAGAGCCCAGCAGTACGCTGATAAACAGCGAAACAATAAGCTGTATCAAGCAGATCCTGCGGACGGTAATTTTCTCGTTAAAAAAGGCGATACCGTATGCAAAGCCGATCAGGATCATGCTGACCGTAAAGCCGGGGATATACGCGCCCATTGGGGCGATCATAAAGCCGATGATATCGCTCAGCCCCCCGATAACACCTGCAACGACAGGACCGTACAGCAGCGCCGCTACCGCTATCGGGAGCGCCGTAAAGCTCAGCTTGATGACGTTCGTGCCGAGAAGCGTAATGCTGATGTTGCCGAAATACGACAGCACAAGCGTTATCGCAAGCAGCATCGCGCTGACAGCAAGAGCTTTGGGATCCGACAGCGCCTTTGCCGACAGCCTGAATTTCTCGCCTACAAGACCAAAGTAATTTTTCATTTTTGACCACTCCTTTTCAGAGCCCCGTTGAAAAACAAAAGCGGCGTGTAAGGCACGCCGTCAAGTATTTTCTCTCAACAGCGGGATGCAGACCCCGAATCGCCGTAATTCTCGGAAAGAAAAACGTTCGTTCCGACGACAACTCCCCGTTCGCCGGACACTCCGTGAAAACTCACACGCTCAAAGTCTTACTCTGTTATTATGTCAGATTTTCTGCAAAATGATTATACTACATTCTCCCACTCTTGTCAACAGCGCGCCCGGGCGGGCGCGGGCAATTTCGCGGTTTTAGTTTGAGTAGGGCGATACTTCATCGCCGCGCGGCTCGGCACTCCCGGAGTGCCTACTTTGTTTAAGTCGCGGGGCAGTTGTTGTTTTGCCGACAAAGTTCAGCGGAATTGCTCGCAGCCGCTTGGCTGCCCGCTGCCGCGTCGGTCGGTGTACCCAAAGGGCACTTCCTTCGGGCACCTCTGCTGCGCAGAGGTCTCCACCGGAGACCCACACCGGCGTGCCTACTTTGTTAATGTGCGGAGCGGCTGTTGTTTTACCGCTAAATCGCAGCGGAATTTGCCGCTCTGACGACGCTGCGCCCAAGGCAAGCCTTGAGCGCAGTTTTTGCAAAACCGTTTTATAAAACGGTACATGAATTTTTACTTCTTGTCGGGGTTCGTTGCCGATACTGTGTAATCGCTCTCGCCGAAGCCGGAGATGAGTACCCAGATGTCGCCTTCCTGTTTTGTATGATCCTCTGTCTGATGGATCCCAACGCCGCCTTCGCCGTCGTCAATGATCCAGTTGTAAGTCTTAGCTGTCTCAAATGTGTACTCATACCAGCCGTCCTGATCCGCGTCAGTCATTTCAACGCCGGGCCAGCCCATTGTACCCTTGATCTCCCAGAGATACAGGTGCGGAGTAAAGTTTGCGCCGTCTGCGAGCTTTACATGGACTGTATACTTCTTTGCTTCAACTGCTGTGTAGTGATATACTACCTCGATCGTACCGTCGGTGTACTTGCCCTCTGCGTTTTCGGGGAGCTGAGTTTCGTCGAGAACGTACCAGTCGCTTTCAAGGGGCTTCGTCGTATACGGAGTATCAACGGGTCTTTCTACCGGTCTGGAGGATTCTATCTCGTTGCCATTCTCGTCAACGTGCTTAACAACGAGCGTGCCCTTAACTACATCGGAGTCGGTATCCGCGCCCTTATCGGGGTCGTAATTTGTTACCGTTACGTTGGCTGCCGAGCCGTTTGCAACTACCCAGATATCTCCTGCGTTGGACATATCGGCAGTCTGCGAGCCCTGGTTGTCATGAAGGATCCAGTTGTAGCCGTTGCCGTTCGGGAACGTATACTCGTACCAGCCGTCGTTGTCATCGTCCTTGAGCTCAATGCCCGGCCAGTTTGTACCGTACTCCTTCGACTTAGTTGACGGATCGTAAATATTCCATATATGGAGATACGGCTGGAACTTCGTGTTCTCGCCCATAGAAATATGGATAGTTGACTGTACGACCTCTTCCGTCGGTGCAAATTCGTAAACTACCTCGATAGTATCGCCTGTGAACTTGCCTGTAGCATTTGCGGGAGTTTCTACCAGCTTGAACCATGGGAATCCAAGCTCTTCCGTTGTGTAATCCGTGCCGGCTCTTGCTCTCATCGTTCTTGTAGTATCCTTGAATGCAACGCCGGTATCC
>OMPZ01000110.1 GCA_900313125.1 uncultured Eubacteriales bacterium
ATAGGACCGCGCCCGATAGATATGCACCTGAAATCGCTGTGCGCGCTCGGCGCGGAAATTCATGACGACCACGGAGTTTACCGATGTATGGCGCCCGACGGACTGCACGGCGGCAAAATATCGCTTTCGTTCCCGAGTGTGGGCGCGACGGAAAACATTATGATCTGCGCCTGCCTTGCACAGGGCACGACGATCATCACAAACGCGGCGCGTGAGCCGGAGATATGCGACCTCGCCGATTTTCTCAACGCGTGCGGCGCCGATATCAGCGGCGCCGGCGACGGAACGGTCGTGATCGAAGGAGTAGATTCGCTGCACGGCGTTATGCATTCCGTCATTCCCGACAGGATAGCTGCGGCAACGCTGCTTTCGTGCTGCGCTGCCACGGGCGGAAGGGTCACGCTGACGGACGTTATACCGTCGCACCTCGGCGCGGTGCTCTCGCTTTTTGAAGAGAGCGGCTGCGACGTCGATATCCACGGCGGGAAGATAGTGCTCGACAGTCCGCACAGACTGTACGCGCCCAAGATCGTCAGGACGATGCCTTACCCGGGCTTCCCGACAGACGCGCAGGCTCCCGTTATGGGAATGGCTGCCAAAAGTTGTGGAACGACGCTTTTTATCGAGAATATTTTTGAAAACAGATACCTCCATGTAGGCGCGCTGCTCAGAATGGGGGCTAACATAAAGGTTGAGGGCAGAGTCGCTGTATTGCAGGGCGTAGAGCTTCTTCACGGAGCCGACGTAAACGCGCTCGACCTGCGCGGCGCGGCTGCTCTTATCGCGGCAGCCCTCGGAGCGGAGGGGAGAACAACGCTCGGCGGTCTGCGATATCTCGACAGGGGATACGAGTGCATCGAAGCGTCGCTGTCGATGCTCGGCGCCGATATCAAGAGAGTTTAAGAAAAGAAATGATGTGAAATAATGGAGCAAAAACGCAAAGACACATCAAAAAAGAATAAAGATAAAAAAGGCGGCAGGGGGAAGAAGCTCACCGCGGTAGAGCGCAGACGTCTTGAACGTCAGCAGAGGGCGCAAAGCTACGACGACGATCCCCTTGCGGCTTTCGATACAAGTAAGGAGCGTCGGGAAACGAGCTTTAGTAAAGATCTCGACAGCCTTACAACGGACGGCTTGTTCGGCGGCTATGGCAGCGGCGATACTTCCGACGGTCTGACCGATATTTTCGCACAGCCGCAGGCAGCGCCGCGCCGTGAGGAAAAGAATGAAGCTCACAGCCGCAGCGAAACTAAGATCAGCCCGGCAAGCGAGCTTACTCCGCGTCAGAGAAAGCTGCGCCGAACGGCAAGCTATATCGGCGTGTTTTTCGGCATCGTTATCATCGCTGTGGCATTGTCGCTGACCGTTATGTTCCGCACAACGGAGATAAGGGTCGAAGCGGAGGGGCTGCCTTATTCCGACGAAGAGATAATAAAGACGAGCGGGCTCGATTATTCCGATAACATTTTTCTCGCAAAGCGCAAGGCTGCGGAGAAAAAGCTGAAGGAAACATACCCGTATGTTGAGGGCGTTGACGTAACCTTCAGGATACCGGGAACGCAGATTATTAAGATAGACACGGCTGTACCGTCGTATCAGGTGCAGTTTTCGGGCGGCTTTGCCGTAGTCAGCGAAAACTCGAGGATACTTGAGATCAACTCAGCTCAGAAAAACGACATTCCGCTTTTGAAGGGGCTAAAGCTGAACCAGACGCAGCCCGGCGAGTATATCTCTTTTGAAAAGGCGTCCACAAAGCAGATACTCGACGAGGTCGTGAAAAATATCAACGACAACGAGGTCCCGAATATTTACGGTATCGACATCTCGAACACGGCGAACATCGAGCTGAATTACGACAACAGGATAACGATCCTTCTCGGTCTGCCTGAGGACGTGGGCTATAAGCTGAGAACGGCGAAGGCGATCATTTCGCAGCAGCTTACCGCAAACGACAAGGGTACGCTCGATGTGTCGCTTGCAAACTCCGACCGCCGCTCGTCGTACTTCACTCCGATCTATTCCGACACCGCGTCGCGTACCGAGAGCAATTTGCCTTCGGCATCGTCTAAGCCGTCGGATGACTCGAATGAATACCTCGACGATATAATAGATTAAACACCCGTTGTGGAAGGAATTTTAAATTTATGGAATACGCGTTGATGACGTCGGCTATAGTGCTGCTCGTCATACTTTCGGCATTTTTCAGTTCAATGGAGACGGCGACAAACTCCGTCAGCCGCGCCCGCCTTCAGGATATGGAGGAGAAGGGTATAAAGGGCAGCGTGAAAGCGCTCA
>OMPZ01000083.1 GCA_900313125.1 uncultured Eubacteriales bacterium
CAGCGAGTTCTGACATTTTTAACTTCTGTTCACAGCCAAGGGGATATCGCGTTTGACCCTTCGTTTCCTATAGGCAATAACATCAGCGTAAGCATTTTACTGAAAACTTAAGTTGATGATCTTGCTCCTATAGGGCGAGAGAATGATGCAGTACTTTTTACTGACTATAAACGCGCGGTCGGCTGTGAAAAATCAACTAAATTCATTGTGTTACCATAGTAACACTTTACTTGACTAATACGAAAAAGTGTGTTATAATACACTCCGGCGGTCGAAATTGCGTGAATTTCGCGTATGATCGGCTGCGAGCGACAAACAAAGGTGGGAAAGAATTATGAGCAGCGTTATCGGCTTTGCAAACGAAGAAGCGGCGGTAATGGGTCTGAGCCGTATGTACAGACAGTACGGTTTCCGACATTATAAAATGAGTAAATTCGAGGAGTACGATCTTTATTCGCAGAATAAGGATTTTCTCCTCGGCAGCAGCGTGATCGCGTTTACCGACACGAACGGCAGCCTTATGGCGTTAAAGCCCGACGTGACGCTTTCTATCGTTAAAAACTCGAGCGACACGTTTTCCGAGCCGGAAAAGGTCTATTACAGCGAGAACGTTTACCGCGTTGATAAGGGCACGCATCGCTTTAAGGAGATAATGCAGCTCGGTCTTGAGTGCATAGGTGACCTCGGCGTTTACGACCTCAGCGAGGTGATAATGCTCGCAAAAAGAAGTCTCGACGCCGTGTGCGAGCGGAATATCCTCGATATCTCTCACATGGGCTTTATCAAGGGTCTGCTCGAAAACGAAAACCTCAGCAGCAGGAAAATGAACAAGCTCGTCGATTGTATCCGCTCGAAAAATACGCTCGAGATGGAGGATCGCTGCAAAGAGTTCGGCGTAAGCTTTGACGCGGCAAACGCGCTCAAAAAGCTCACGAGCATTTACGGCGCGTTCCCGAAGTGCATAGCCGAGCTGAAAAGCATCAGCATAAACGACCGCACCAACGACGCGATAGAGGAGCTTGAGAGCATCTATTCGTTCCTTGAGAGCTGCGGCTGCGAAAACGGCGTGAACCTCGATTTCTCGATAGTAAACGACCTCGACTACTACAACGGCGTTATCTTCAACGGCTTTATCGACAGAGTGCCGAACGCCGTTCTCTCCGGCGGAAGATACGACAATCTTATGCGCAAGTTCGGCAAGAAGTCGGGCGCGGTGGGCTTCGCGGTCTATCTCGACCAGCTTTCGCGCCTTATGTGCTCAGATGAGGAGTACGACGTTGACGTTCTTTTGCTTTGCGAAAAAGCTTGCGACCTGTCGGCGCTCGCTAAGGCTGTGCAGGATATCACGAACAGCGGAAAAAGCGTTCGCGTACAGCACAGCGCAGGCAGCGTGAAGTATAAGACGCTCATGAGGTTAAACGGCACGGAGGTAGAGACAGTTGAAAACAATGATTAACGTTGCGCTGCCGAAGGGCAGACTCGGCGAGAAGGTTCTCGATATATTCGAGAAGGCGGGCTACGAATGCCCCGCGATACACGAGCAGAACAGAAAGCTCATTTTTGAAAATGAAGAAACAGGCGTCAGATATTTCTGGGTAAAGCCGTCGGACGTTTCTATCTATGTTGAAAGAGGCGCGGCCGATATCGGCGTTGCGGGAAAGGATATCCTGCTCGAATACGCGCCCGACGTTTACGAGCTTTACGACCTCGACATAGGCAAGTGCAGAATGGCTGTTGCGGCGTGTAAGGGCTTTCGCGACAACACCGAGAGAACTCTCAGAGTCGCTACGAAATTCCCGAATATCGCGCAGAGCTTTTACGCGAAGAAGGGCAGAGATATCGACATCATAAAGCTCAACGGCTCGATAGAGATCGCGCCCGTGCTCAGAATGAGCGACGTCATCGTAGATATAGTTGAAACGGGCACGACGCTCAAGGAAAACGACCTTGAGCCTATCGAAACTATCGTGCCGATAAGCGCAAGACTTATCTCAAACAAGGTAAGCTACAAGTTCAAGCACCGCGAGATCACGGAGCTTGAAAAGAAAATAGAGGAATTTTGCAGAAATAAGGGATAAAATATGATAAGGATATATGATACGAGCGAAATATCCGTCGATAAGATCGTCAGCCGCGAGGTGACGAAAACAGGCGTTGAGGATATCGTTGCAGGAATAATAGCAAACGTCCGTGAAAACGGCGACAAGGCGCTGAAGGAGTACAGCCTGAAATTCGACAAGGCAGACCTCGAAAGCCTTGAGGTCAGCGACGCGGAGATCGACGAAGCGTTTGCCGCGGTAGATGAGAAGTTCATCGGGATACTCAAAAAGGCAAAGGAAAATATAGAGAATTTCCACAAGCGCCAGCTCCGCAATAATTTTATGATAAACGACAACAACGGCATTATCCTCGGTCAGAAGGTCATTCCGATCGAGAAGGTCGGCGTTTACGTTCCGGGCGGCACGGCGCCGCTGCCTTCGACCGTTCTGATGACGGTGATACCGGCGAAGATAGCAGGCGTTTCAGAGATCGTTATGGCAACGCCGCCCAAAGCCGGCGGAAAGGCAGACCCCGTGATCCTTGCGGCTGCAAAGCTCGCAGGCGTTGGCAGGATATTCAAGGTGGGCGGCGCACAGGCTGTTGCCGCGCTCGCTTACGGTACAGAGAGCATTCCCGCCGTTGATAAGATCGTAGGTCCCGGCAACGCATTTGTTGCCGAAGCGAAAAAGCAGGTTTTCGGCAAGGTGGCTATCGACATGATCGCGGGTCCGAGCGATATCTGCGTGATCGCCGATGAGACGTGCAGCGCGCGCGTAGTTGCCGCCGATATGCTGTCTCAGGCCGAGCACGACAAGCTCGCGACGGCTGTACTTATCACAAACAGCGCGTCACTCGCGGCATCTGTCAGCGAGGAGATCGAAAAGCAGCTTTCCGTGCTCCCGCGTGAGGAGATCGCGAGAACGTCGATCGACAACAACGGCAAGATCATCATTGCCGAGAGCATCGAAAAGGCGATAGACATAGCGAATATCGTAGCGCCCGAGCACCTTGAGATCTGTGTTGACAACCCGTTCGATTATCTCGACAGAGTTAAAAACGCCGGCTCGGTATTCCTCGGCAAAAACTGCCCCGAACCGCTCGGCGACTACTTTGCAGGACCGAACCACACGCTGCCCACAAACGGCACGGCGCGTTTTTCAAGTCCGCTTTCCGTTGACGATTACGTCAAGAAAACGGCGTTTACATACTACACAGCCGACGCTCTTGACCGCGTTTGCGACGACATAGCGTACTTCGCCGAGAAGGAAATGCTTTCGGCTCACGCGCGTTCCGTCGTTGCGAGAAAGGACGAGAAATGAGCAGATTCCTTATAGACAAATACGCGTCTCTTGAAGCGTATACGCCCGGCGAACAGCCGCGCGACATGAAATATGTAAAGCTCAACACGAACGAATCGCCCTACCCGGCGTCGCAGGGCGTGATAGACAGCATCAGCGCGGAAGAGACCGCAAGGCTGAATCTCTACCCCGACCCGGAGTGTAAGGCTCTCAAAGAAAAGCTTGCGTCGTACTACGGCGTAGGTTACGAGAATGTTTTCGTGTCGAACGGCTCCGACGAGATACTTTCCTTCGCCTTCATGGCGTTTTGCTCGGAGCAGACGGGAGCTGTGTTCCCGAATATTTCCTACGGCTTTTACAAGGTGTACGGCGACCTTTACAAGGTAGACTACACTCAGGCAAAGCTTCGCGAGGATTTTACTATTGATATAAACGATTATCTGAACGTCGGCAAAACGGTCGTTATCGCGAACCCGAACGCGCCGACAGGTCTTTCG
>OMPZ01000120.1 GCA_900313125.1 uncultured Eubacteriales bacterium
CGAGTGACGGGACTTGAACCCGTACGTCATACAACACACGCCCCTCAAACGTGCCTGTCTGCCAATTCCAGCACACTCGCATTTATTCATTTTTTAAATTGTTCCCGAGGGGAAACGAAACAATTGGTGACCCGGACGAGAATCGAACTCGTGTTACCGCCGTGAAAGGGCGGTGTCTTAACCGCTTGACCACCGGGCCGTAAGTAGCGATAGGTGGACTCGAACCGCCGACCTTTCGGGTATGAACCGAACGCTCTAGCCAACTAAGCTATATCGCCATTTGCGCTCACGTTTAGTGAACAATCAATATTATAGCTCAAACGAGCCCGGTTGTCAAGACTTTTTTTAAAATTTTTAAATTTAATTACGCTTGATCGCTTTTCCTCGTCAGCGGCAGCATTTCGCCGTCTATCGCCGCCGTGCATTCGTCGCCGCCGATGACGCGCCCCTTGTAGACGATGAGGTTCAGCCGCCGTGCAGTTTCGGCGTCGGTGTATGTATATCTGCTGCACTCCGCGCTTTTGTAAAGCGAGAGGTCGCCGCCCGACAGCGCCTGTAGGTCGTTGTATCGCTTGTATACGTCGCCGAATACGGCGGGTATTGTTATCTCCTCACACTCCTCGCTTTCGGGTATCGGGCTGTAGCCGAGCGTTCTGAGGAAAGCCACGCGCTGCCCCGCTGTCTCGGCTGCCGCGCTTATCCCGAGGTAACTCTCCGGCGGCTCCGCTATGTGGAACGCGCTGCCTATCATCAGCGAAAATATGCACGCAAGCAGGAAAAGCGCAAACAGCGTCAGCGTTACGCTCTTCCTCACGGTCGCGGTGAAATCTATCCTGTACATAAAATACCCCTTTCGTAATAATTGACAAGTTTTCTTATGATATATACTCGCAAAAGCGTCGGGATATTCCTTATTAAAGATGAAAACACCGTTTTTATTGTGTCATTCTGCACAATAAATTTATATCAAATATGTATAAATTGTGTCCGTGGAATTTTTCTACAAATAAATTTTTAATTTTCGCCGTTAATTCTGCATAAATTTAGGTTTACATATTTGTGAAAATGTGCTATAGTTAAAGCAGATCAAGAAATAATTACAGAGTTTGTAACCTTCCACAAAGTTAACAAAAACTCATAAAGCAATAGATAAAATCACAAAAGACTTCGGAAGGCATTAAGAGGTGCTTATCATGAAAAAGGCTTACACAAAGATTGCAGCAATGGTCCTTACAACAGTTCTCGCAGCAGGCGCGCTCACAGCGCAGGCTTTCGCAGACACTCTCACAATTGAGGAGATCGAGTCCATTCCCGAGATCACGTCAAGCACAGATATAAGCCTTATCCCCGACTTTGAAAACGTCGAGGTAGTCTACGAAACAAAGCCCGCTATGTCGGCAGTTTCCGAGAACATCGACACTATCCCCGAGTTCACAAACGTTGAGCTTGTTTCCGAGATCCCCGACATGGTAACGCTCACGATCGACTCCGAGACCTCCACAGCAATGGCAGCCGTTTCCGAGCCGACAGACATCGAGAGCATTCCCGAGATCAAAACAGTAAGCATCACAATGATAAACGACATTCAGACGATCGTCTCCGACAGCGTAAGCGCACCGGCTATGACGGCTGTTTATGAAAAAGCTCTCATCTCCGCAACGAGCGACACTCCCGAAGCTGCAATGCTCGGCGGCGAGGACGAAGCTTTCGCAGCACCTGCTCACAACGCGGCAGTTCTTCCCGATGACGCAGCTATCTCCGCTACGAGCGACGTTCCCGAAAAGGCATACGCAAGCGGCGAGGATGAATCGTATGCAGCTCCTGCAAAGACCGCAAACGTTCTTTTCGGCGACATCGACCACGACAACGTAATTACAGCGGCTGACGCGGTAGCAGTTCTCCGCATGACGATCTCCGGCAGCGTAAGCGACGACGAGATCAAGCTCGCAGACATGGACGGCGACGGCAATGTAACATCGGCAGACGCACTCTTCCTTCTCCGTGAATCTGTCAGCAAGTAATCAAAAGCATTGATAACAACAGACAGTTTACGGTGTGCCAAAAGCAGCACCGGACTTGTCTGTTTTTCTTATATATTCAAGTATTAATTATAGAAAGGAATAACATCAGCATGAAAAGACTTATTATCGCCGCTTTGGCTGCGGCTCTTCTTGTAAGCGGACTGACCGCCTGCGGAACAAAAAGTGTAGAAGACGATTACGAATCAGTCTCCCGAGTTCTCTACTCCGACGATGACGCCGAGACCGAGGAGGACGAAGAAAGCTCCGAGGAGGAAACAGACGCTTCCTCCGAAGCAGAGTCCGATAAAGCAGACGAATCCAAGAAGGATTCCTCTTCAAAGAAAGACGAAAGCTCCAAGGCTGCTTCGAGCAAGAAAGCAGCATCTTCAAAGGCAGCTTCGTCGAAAGCCGCATCTTCCAAAACGATAACGGCAAACTCGCGCGTATCCGTTTCGTCGAAGGCAGCATCTTCAAAGTCAACGTCATCAAAGACCGAGACATCATCGACAACTTCCTCGAACGCATCTTCAAAGGACTCCTCGTCTAAAACAACTACATCTTCGGAGAAGGACAACACCTCCTCAAAAACAGATACAGACACCTCGACCGATACGATATCGACCGACGTTATCAGATACGACACGGAGACAGACGTTGAGAGCGACAGCGATACACAGCCGACAAACCAGTTCAACGAATCCGAGGACCTCAGATTCTCCTTCGGCTCGTACATCGTTGATCTTTACGACAATATCGATTACACCCTTTCGGGTCTCCAGGCAAACGGCAGCGGTGAGTACAGCGTGATCGAAGATCCTTCGGAAGCATATCTCTTCCCCGGTCACACCCTGAAGAAGTATGACTTCGGTGCATTCAGCATTATTTCGATCGTAAACGAGGACGAGTCCGAGTATGTAGCTGCCATCAAGCTCACCGACAGCAGCGTTACCACAGAAAAGGACAAGAAGATCGGCGACCAGATCGACGAGACGCTAAAATTCTACGGCGACAGCTACACGACTGTTGACGACTCGTACAGATACTACTCCGACAACAACGAGCGTTTCCTTTCCTTCAAGGGCGCTTCGGGCGGCGTGAGCGAGATCATCATTGCGCTGAACTCCAGCTACTTATAATATAGACACGACCAACATACATAAATAAAAATAGGACTGCCGCATGATCTTTCGGTCTGCGGCAGTCCGTTTTCTTTTTTTCACATTTCATGCCCGTTAATATACATAAATACGAGCGTAACGATCGACGGGATCATTACAAAGATCGTCGTCCTTATCTTCCTGTTTCGCGCCCTCTTGCGCTGTGCAGGCGTAAGCTCGCGTATTTTAGGCAGCTTCATCGTGGCGAGTATCAGCTCCGACGCATTATAAATGAAATAGGAATTGATAATGAACAGATACGCCGCCTTTGAAAGCATATCCCACCGCCTGTTTGCGATGGCGAAACCGCAGGTACACAAGGGCGGCATAAGCGCCGTAGCGATAGCCACGCCGGGAATGACGTTATTCGCCTTTTCCTTTCTTGTTGTGCCGATAATGCCGGCAAGACCGCCGACCGTCGCAAGCACAACATCAAAGAATGTGGGGTTTGTCCTCGCCAAAAGCTCGCTCGTAGCTGTTTTCACGGGCGACAGCAGAAAGAACACCGTCGAAGTGGCCACGGAGATCAGCACCTGTATAACAAATCCGACA
>OMPZ01000111.1 GCA_900313125.1 uncultured Eubacteriales bacterium
CCCGGCACGCCGCATATCAGCGACACTAAAACAGTCAGCGCGCTTATATGTACTGCGACGCCAGTCAGCGGTGCGAGCAGATTTGAGAGCAGCAGCGCAAAACCCCCGGAGAGCATTCCCGAAAGCGCCCTCCATACGGGCGTATCGCTGCCGTGTATCGCCTCGGCTACCGCGAAAATTATGAAGAAAAATAAAAGCAACGAGAAAAAAAGCGTCATGTTCATAGCAGACCCTCCGATGTTTTTTGCAGACTGCTATATAAGGATATGCACGCTTTTGTTCTTTTATGAGGAGAGATCACATGACCGTTCTTCCCGACGAAGTAAAGACGGCTCTTACAAAACTGCGTGAAAACGGCTATGAAGCATTTATCATCGGCGGCTGCGTGCGCGACAGTCTGCTCGGCGCAGAGCCGAAGGACTACGATATCACGACCTCCGCCCTGCCAGAGGAAACAGAGCGCGTGTTTTGCGCGTACCGCGTTATCGAAACGGGGATAAAGCACGGCACGGTAACGGTGCTTATCGGCGATATGCCGCTTGAGATAACGACCTACCGCATCGACTCGGAATACTCCGACAACCGCCGCCCCGACAGCGTGACCTTCACAAAAAGTCTGTATGAGGACACGGCGCGCCGCGACTTTACCATGAACGCCGTTGCGATCGACGAAAACGGAAGCATCGCCGACTTTCACGGCGGCAGAAACGATATCGAAAACAAGCTTATCCGCTGCGTCGGCGACCCGGACAAGCGTTTCGGCGAGGACGCGCTGAGGATACTTCGCGCCGTGCGGTTCTCGTCCGTTCTCGGCTTTGACATAGAGGAGAACACAAAAGCCGCCGTTTTCAGAAACAAAGACCTGCTGAAAAACATCAGCAGCGAGCGCATCGCGTCGGAGCTTGTAAAGCTTATCTGCGGCAAGGACGCACGCCGCGTTATATGTGAATACATCGACGTTATCGGCGCGGTGATACCCGAGCTTTTGCCGATGAAGGGCTTCGATCAGCACAATTACCACCATGTTTACGACGTGCTCGTTCATACTGCGGTCGCTGTAGATAACGCGCCGCCGGAGCCGGTGCTGCGTTTGGCGGCACTTTTCCACGATGTCGGAAAGCCGCTGACATTCTCGATAAAGGACGGTATCGGGCATTTCTACGGGCACGCGGCAAAGAGCGCGGAGATCGCGAACGAGGTGCTGTCGCGGCTGAAATTCGACAACTATACAAGAGAGACCGCCGTAAAGCTGATAAAGCTGCACGACGGTCAGATAGAAGAGAGTGAGAAGGCTGTAAAACGGTTTCTCAACCGCCACTCGCCCGAGATATTCTTTATGCTCCTTCAGCTAAAGCGCGCCGACAACCTCGCTCAGGCGCCGGAATACCACTCGCGAACAGAGCACCTTGACCGACTTCGCGTGATCGCCAAGGATATCCTAAGCCGTGAAGAATGCTTTTCGATAAAGCAGCTCGAAATAAACGGCAGAGATCTGTTACAGCTCGGCTTCGAGCCGTCGCCCTCACTCGGCGCGGCGCTCGACGACATACTCGAAAAGGTGATGAACGGCGAGCTTGAAAACGAGCGCGGCGCGCTCCTCGCCTACGCCGAAAGCAAACTCAGCAGTCTATGATAACTATACCGCCAATGTCGAACAGCGGCCGCTCAAACAGACTAACGATATCGACATAGTGCGATCTGCAAAACGCGGCGATCTGCGGATAGTCTGCGTGCGCGGTGATATCGCCGAAAAAAGCAAGCGTTGTCTCGTCAAGAAGTACGCTTGCCCCGCCGATAAAGCCGCCGTAGCGCTCGCACAAGCCGATACCTCCCGGAGATATTTCGAGCGTGTCGATACCGTTTGCTCGCGCAGCGACGGTGATTGAACGGTCGCTCGTTATCAGAGCGTTTTCGCCCACCACGCACACCGAACATTTTGCATACCCCTGATCGACATGAATAAGCCTGTAGCCGAGCGTTTTGAGACGTTCGGCTAAATTTGTATCTATATATTTCAGATTCGCTATCACGCTGCGTCCGACAACTGCGGCGTTGAGCCTTAC
>OMPZ01000117.1 GCA_900313125.1 uncultured Eubacteriales bacterium
CGTCCTTGATCTTGTCCTCACACTCTACGTCGCCGCACCACATAGCCTTGATAAAGCCCTGCTTCTCCTTGGCGATCTGAACGAACTCGTCAAAATTGAGAGCTGTGTGTGTTTTCTCCTTCATGTTTTCGAGAGCGCGCTGATACATAGCGTCGTGAACGTCCTGAAGAGCCTTCTCAACTGCGCCTTCAAGCTCGTCGAGAGAAACGAACTGCTTTGAGCGGTCGTCTCTTCTTACGATGACGCACTGGTTCTTCTCTATGTCCTTCGGTCCGATCTCAACGCGAACGGGCACGCCCTTCATCTCGTACTGGCTGAACTTCCAGCCGGGGCTGTTGTCGGAGTCGTCGAGCTTTACTCTGTACTTCTTTGCAAGCATTGCGCGAAGCTCCTCAGCCTTTTCAAGAACGCCCTCCTTGTGCTGCGCAACGGGAATGACAGCCACCTGTATAGGCGAGATCTTCGGCGGCAGAACAAGACCGTCGTCGTCGCCGTGGACCATGATGATCGCGCCGATCATTCTCGTCGAAACGCCCCACGATGTCTGATGCGGGTACTGCAGCTTGTTGTCTCTGCCCGTGAAGGTGATGTCAAACGCCTTGGCAAAGCCGTCGCCGAAATAGTGCGACGTGCCGCCCTGGAGGGCAACGCCGTTGTGCATCATCGGCTCGATCGTGTATGTAGCTTCCGCGCCTGCGAATGTTTCCTTCGGTGTTTTCCTGCCGACAACGGCGGGGATAGCGAGCGTCTCTCTGTAGAAGTCCTCGTATACCTTGAGCATACGCAGCGTTTCTTCCTTAGCTTCGTCGGCGGTCTCGTGCATCGTGTGACCCTCCTGCCAGAGAAACTCGGACGTTCTGAGGAAGGGGCGCGTAGTTTTCTCCCAGCGCATAACGCTGCACCACTGGTTGTAAAGCTTCGGCAGGTCGCGGTAAGAGTTGATTATGTTTTTGTAGTGCTCGCAGAAAAGCACCTCGGAAGTCGGGCGAACGGCAAGTCTCTCGCTGAGCTTTTCGCTGCCGCCGTAGGTCACCCATGCAGCCTCGGGAGCAAAGCCCTCGACGTGATCCTTCTCCTTCTGGAGCAGGCTCTCGGGAATGAGCATAGGCATATAAACGTTCTCGTGACCGGTCTCTTTAAAGCGCCTGTCAAGATCCTTCTGTATGTTTTCCCAGATAGCGTAGCCGTACGGTCGGTATATCATGCAGCCCTTGATGCCGCTGTAGTCGCAAAGCTCCGCTTTTTTAACAATGTCGGTATACCACTTGGCGAAATCGTCGTCACGCGAAGTGATAGCCTCAACCATTTTTTTGTTCTGTGCCATAAGTTACCTCCATGTTCGATATTGCAGATCGATCTGCCGTATACCTTTCTATTATACATTTTCACCGCGTGTAATTCAACCTTTTTTCGCAATTTTTTTACGAAACGGAATACTCTCTTGCTTTATTTCCATATTTGATATACAATATACTGTAGGATCAATTCAGGAAGGGAGCAGCAGATGAATAATTCAGAGATAATTGTGCGTGCATACGCCAAGATAAACCTCACCCTTGACATCACGGGCAAACGCCCCGACGGCTACCACGATCTCAGCTCGATAATGCAGTCGGTGTCTATCGCCGATATCGTCACGCTCAGGCAGACCGACACGGGAGCGGTGACGCTTTCATGCAGCGATCCGCGCGTGCCGTGCGACGAGCGCAATATCGCGGTGAAATGCGCGCGGGCTTTCTATAACGCCGCCGGGATAGACTGCGGCGGTCTTGATATACATATCGAAAAAAACATACCCATGCAGGCGGGCATGGGCGGCGGCAGCGCTGACGGCGCGGCTGTGCTGAACGGACTTAACAAAATGTACGGCAAACCGCTTGCACAAAGCGAGCTTATCGAGCTTGCTGCAGGTATCGGCGCCGATATCCCGTTTTGCCTGATCGGCGGCACGGCGTGGGCACAGGGGATAGGCGAAAAGCTTACCCGTCTGCCCGATATCCCCGAATGCAGCATTGTTGTCGTAAAGCCCGATATCGGCATCTCGACAGCGCAGGCTTACTCGGCTGTCGATAACGCGAAGGTGAAGTTCACGCCGTCTACGAACGCCGCGCTTGAAAACCTCGGCGACATCACGTCGCTTGCAAAAAGCCTTCACAACGATTTCGAGCAGGCTCTCGAGATCCCACAGCTTCGCGCGCTGACAGACGAGCTTTCAAAGTACAGCGGCTGTCTCGGCGCGTGCATGAGCGGCAGCGGCTCGGCTGTATTCGCGATGTTCTCCGACGAAGCTGCCGCCGAAAAATGTGCCGCCGCGCTGCGCGGAAAATACCCGTTTGTAACCGTCGCCCGCCCGGTAGGAGCTGATAACGGATAGTTCCGTTTATCGGCAACGGCGGCAGGAAATGACCATATAATAAAAACATAAATAATAACAATAGAGAGGTCTTGAACATGGACACAAAAGCAGAAGCATTTTTTAATTCGATCAGCGGCAAGAGAATCGCACTTTGCGGTATCGGAAGGAGCCACCTTCCGCTTATCCCGCTTTTCACAAAATACGGCGCGCAGGTGATCGCCTGCGACAAACGCTTACGCGAGCAGCTCGGCGACGCTGCCGACAAGGCGGAGCAGAGCGGCGCTGTGCTCTCGCTCGGTGACGATTACATATCCGATCTTGATGTAGATATCTTCTTCCGCACGCCCGGCATGAAGTTCTTCACCCCCGAGATAGACGCGCTTCGCGAAAGGGGCGTTGTCGTTACCTCCGAGATGGAGGTGTTCTTCGACATTTGCCCGTGCAAGATCATAGCCGTGACGGGCAGCGACGGCAAAACGACCACCACGACCGTCATCTCCGAATTTTTAAAGGCGGAGGGCAAAACGGTACACCTCGGCGGCAATATCGGCAAGCCGCTTCTCCCCGAGATAGAAACGATCACGAAGGACGATTTCGCCGTAGTCGAGCTTTCGAGCTTCCAGCTCATCTCGATGCGCGAAAGCCCCGACGTTGCGGTCGTTACGAACCTTGCGCCGAACCACCTCGATATCCACAAGGATATGCAGGAGTACATCGACGCTAAGAGAAACATCGTTCTTCACCAGAACGCGTTTTCCCGCGCGGTGCTGAACCTCGACAACGATATCTCAAATTCCTTCTCGGAGAACGTCCGCGGCAGTCTGCTGAAATTCTCGCGTCGCGAAAGCGTTGAAAACGGCGCGTTTATGAACGAAGAGGGCAATCTTATCTTCTCGGAAACGACTGCCGACGGCGTGAAGAGCACCTTCATCATGAACAAGTCGGATATTAAAATCCCCGGGCTTCACAACGTCGAGAATTATCTCGCCGCGATCTGCGCCGTGTGGGGGGAGGTGTCCGTCGAAAATATCGTGAAGGTCGCGAAGTCGTTCGGCGGCGTCGCCCACCGCAACGAATTTATCCGCGAGCTTGACGGCGTGAAGTGGTACAACGACTCAATAGCGTCAAGCCCGACGAGAACGGCGCTCGGCACTCTCTCTCTTTACGACGAGAAGATGATCGTTATCCTCGGCGGCTATGACAAGCACCTTGACTACACCGACCTCGGACGCCTTATCTGCAAAAAGGTCAAGACCGCGATCATCATGGGCGCGACGGCTGAGAAGATCAAGACGGCTGTTCTCAACGCTCCCGAATATTCGCAGGGCAACCCCGAGATAATCGAGGTCTCCGGCATGGAGGAGGCTGTCACAGCCGCAAGGAACGCGGCGAAGCCCGGCGATAAGGTCTCGCTTTCGCCCGCAAGCGCAAGCTTTGACCTATACAAGAATTTTGAAGAGCGCGGCGAGCATTTCAAGTCGCTTGTAAACAAGCTCTGACTGAAAGGTTGGTAAATATGACAGAACTTCTAAAGCGTCTCTGTTCGGCTAAGGGCGTTTCGGGGCGCGAGGACAGCGTGTGCGGGCTTATCCGCGGCGAGATTGCGCCCTTTGCCGACAGCGTGACGATCGACCATAACAACAACGTAATCGCAAAGGTCGGAGATGTTGACGCGCACAACATCATGCTCGACGCTCACCTCGACGAGATCGGCTTTGTCGTGACATACATCGACGAAGGAGGCTTTCTGAAGGTCGCGCAGAGCGGCGGTATGGATATGCGCGTAATGCCCGACACCCGTTTCAAGGTGCTCACCGACAGCGGCGAGCTGACAGCCGTTGTGTGCTGCCTGCCACCGCACCTTTCCGACGGCGGTGAGGACAAAGCGCCCGATATCGACAGCATATACCTCGACACGGGTCTGCCGGCGGAAAGGGTAAAGGAGCTTGTCTCGCTGGGCGACACGGTCGCTTACGACGTTATGCCGACAATGCTGCTGAATGACCGCTTCACCTGCTGCTCGACCGACAACAGAGCCTGCTGCGCGCTGCTTGTCAGAGTTGCGCAGATGATAAAGGAAAAACCTGTAAAAACGGGCGTGACGTTTGCCTTCACCTCGCAGGAGGAGACGTTCGGCAAGGGCGCGGCTGCAGCCGCTTTCTCGACAGCCCCCGACGAAGCTATCGCCGTTGACGTAAGCTTTGCCGCTCAGGGCGGCGTTGCCGACTACGAGTCGGGAAAGCTCGGCAAGGGCGCGATGATATGCATTTCACCCGTGCTTTCGCGCAAAATGTCGTACGGTCTGATCGAGCTTTCAAAGAAGCTCGATATCCCGTATCAGCTCGAGGTAGTCGGCGGACGAACAGGTACGAACGCCGACCATATCTCGATCGCAAGGGGCGGTATCCCTACGGCTCTCGTGTCGGTGCCGCAGCGCAATATGCACACGGGCGCCGAGATAGTCAGCCTTGACGATATCGAAAACACGGCGCGTCTTATCTACGAATATATACGGACTCTCTGAGGGTGAATAAAATGGATATGGAACTGTTAAAAAGGCTTTGCCTGACCGACGGCGTTTCGTCCGACGAGGGCAGAGTGAGAGATCTGGTGATCTCAGAAATAAAGGACTTCGCCGACAGCGTCGAGACGGACAGCAGCGGCAATTTGATCGTTTTCAAGAAGGGCGCGCAGCGTCCGAAAAACAAGCTGCTGCTTTCGGCTCACATGGACGAGGTCGGCTTCATCGTTACCTACATCAACTCCGACGGTACGCTCAAGGTCGATGAGGTGGGCGGCATAGACAGACGCATAATCGCGGGAAAGCGCGTCCGCCTTTGTACATCAAAGCTCAGCGGAGTGTTCGGCATAAAGCCGACTCACCTATGCGACAAGGATGGCAGGGCGAAGATACCGTCGCTTCACGATATGTACATCGATATCGGCGCACTTGATAAAGCCGACGCCGAGAAAAACGTGACGGTCGGCGAGCTCGTTTCGTTTGAGGGCAGGTACGAGGAAAACGAGCAGTCGATCATCGCGAAGGCTCTCGACGACCGCGCAGGCTGCGCCGTGCTCATCGAAATGATAAAAAGCGAGCTGCCGTACGATATGTATTTCACCTTCGTCGTTCAGGAGGAGGTCGGGCTTCGCGGCGCGAAAACGGCGGCTTACACCGTCGATCCCGAGTTCGCGATAGTAGTCGAAACAACTACAGCCGCCGATATACCGAACGTTGACGAGAGCCGTCAGGTGTGCAGGCTCGGCAAGGGCGCGGTGATCTCGTTTATGGACAGGCGCACGCTCTACGACAAGGAGCTTTACAGGCAGGCGTTCAAGGCGGCGTCGGACGCGTGCGTTTCGGCGCAGGCAAAGCAGGCTGTCGCAGGCGGCAACGACGCGGGCGTTATCTCGACAACGCGCGGCGGCGTGAGAACGATCGCCGTATCGCTGCCGTGCAGGTATCTGCATTCGCCCCACACGGTATCGCACAAAGCAGACCTCGTCGCCGTTGAAAAAACGGTGCGTCTGCTCGCTGAGAGGATCGCTTCGGGCGAGATTGCATGATAAGGATAAACGACGCTTCGACCGACTTTGAACGGCAACTGAAAAAGCTCTGCGAAGGCTCGCCCTACGGCGCGCGCATCGAGTCGTACTTCACGGCGTACAGCGGCAAACGCTACAGCTTCCTTGAGTTCTGGCTCGGCGAGGAAAACGGCGTGCCCGTCTGCGCGATATGCAGATATTATTCCGCTGTGACGATCTGCGGCGCGATAAACGGCGAAACGGCAGATTTCGTGAGAATGCTCTCGCCCGATTCCGTCCTCTGCGGCGGTGTGAGTGACGTTTTCTTCGCCGGCATGACGAAAAAGACGGGGGAGACCCTTGTCTGCACACGGCGCGCCGACCGTGAAATACAGCTTCCTTCCGGCTGCACCGCAGCGCGCCTGTCGGGCGAGATGCGCCCTTTGCGCGGCGTATACGACCTGCTGAGAAACAGCTTTGACGAGACGTCCGTCGGCAGCTTTGACGATTTTTTTGTTGACCTTTCGCACAGGATACGTCACGGCGTTTCCGATGTTTACGCGGTTTACTGCGGCGGGGATATCGTGTCCACGCTCACCGTCACGGCAAAGACGGATACCGCCGCCGTGCTTGGCAGCATCGCCACAAAGAGCGACCGCCGGCGCGAAGGTCTTGCAGGCTTTCTTGTGAGCCTTGCTTTGAACGATACCTGCAAAAACGGGCGGCGGGTGTTCCTTCACCGCGAAAAGCCGATAAGCGTTTACGAGCGGGCAGGATTCGAGACGGTCGGCGCATGGTCGCAATTTACCGCAAAGAGATGATGACAAATGCTCTACGATCTTCTGAGCATAGACAGAACAGACACCGCGCTGCTTTATGAGCAGCTTTACGAAAACGTCAAAAAAGCGATACGCTCCGGCGCGCTGAAAAAGGGCGACAAAATGCCGTCCATACGCGGGCTTTCCGAGGATCTCTCCGTCAGCCGCACCACGGTCGAGACGGCGTACGACCAGCTTTGCGCCGAGGGCTATCTCTCGAACAAGCCGAAGCGCGGCTACTTCGTCGAAGCCGAGAGAATAGACGCCGAGCCGCTCGACAGGCGCGCAAAGCCGCCGGAGACGAAAAGAATGACCGCGCCGGTAAAGTACGATCTCTCGGGCGCGAGCGTCGATCCCGAATGCACCGACATAAAGTACTGGCAGCGGTGCATAAAAGATGTGCTCGAAAAGCCGCACGTCATAACCTCCTACGGCGAGCCGCAGGGCGAGAGCGAGCTGCGCCGCGCCTTGTGCGAATATTCGCGTCGTGTGCGCGGAGTTTCGGCAGAGCCGGACAGGATAGTCATCGGCGCGGGCACGCAGACGCTGCTGTCGGTGCTCCTCGGGCTTTGCGGCGAATACGGCAGCAAAGCCGCTATGGAGAAGGGATTCTTCCCGCAGGGCGAGCAGATATTCTCCGATTTCAGGTACGACATAACGTGGCTTTCGGCGGACTCAGACGGCGTTATCCTCGACGAC
>OMPZ01000118.1 GCA_900313125.1 uncultured Eubacteriales bacterium
AAAGAAAAGGGGAGAAGCTTTAAAGTGTTTGAGTATGTAACGTTAATTTTCGTCAATAACATACGACGACGACGCTGGCAGACCGAGCTGTTCCATAACGAGCTCTTCCTTTTCGCGCATGTGAACGCGTTCAATGCCTGTTTCGTGGTCATAGCCGAGGAGGTGCAGCACGGAATGCGCGGTGAGGTAGGCCACCTCACGCTGCAGCGAATGACCGTAAAGGTTTGCCTGATCCTCCGCCTTTTCCATAGAGATCACAACGTCGCCGAGCATTTTTGCGCCTGTTTCGGGGTCAACGTCGTAATTATTATTCTCGCCGAGAGGGAAGGAGAGCACATCCGTAGCAGAATCTATATTTCTGTACTGCTTGTTCAGCTTGTGGATCTCTTCGTTGTCAACAAATGTAATGCTCACCTCAGCCGAGCCGTCAAACTTTTCGAGCTTGAGCACGGCGTTGCAGCAGCGCCGCACAAGCATTCTCATACCTGTAGGGATCTTTACTTTTTTCTGCTTATTGGTGATAACCACTCTGATCTTGTTTGTCATTTGTTTCTTCGAACCTCCTCTAATTTTGCGTAAGCCTTGATAATGTCCTGAACGAGACGGTGTCTGACGACGTCCTTCTCGCTGAACGTTACCTGGGCGATGTCGTTGATATTCTTCAATACCTTCATGCATTCCTTCAGACCGCTGCGGCTGCCCTGCGGCAGGTCGATCTGTGTGATGTCACCGGTGATGACCATTTTTGAATTGAACCCCAGACGGGTAAGGAACATTTTCATCTGCTCGCCTGTCGTGTTCTGCGCCTCGTCAAGAATAATGAAGCTGTCGTCGAGGGTGCGTCCGCGCATATACGCGAGAGGTGCGACCTCGATGTTGCCGCGCTCGACATAGCGCTGATACGTTTCCGCGCCGAGCATATCGAACAGCGCGTCGTAAAGCGGACGCAGATACGGGTCTACCTTGCTTTGCAGGTCGCCGGGCAGAAAGCCGAGCTTTTCGCCTGCTTCGACAGCGGGGCGCGTAAGGATTATCCTGTTGACCTCATGCGCGCGGAACGCCGTGACCGCAAGCGCGACCGCGAGGTACGTTTTTCCCGTACCGGCAGGACCTACGCCGATAGTTATCGTATTGTTCTTGATAGCGTCGCAGTAGCGTTTTTGACCGATGGTTTTCGGCTTGACGGGCTTTCCCTTCGAGGTGACGCAGATACAGTCGCCCGAAAGCGCGCTGAGCTTGTCCTCGCTGCCCTCGTTGACGAGCGATATGCAGTAGCGCACGTTCTGCTCGTTGAGCGTCTCGCCCTTATTTATGAGCAAAAGCAGGCTCTCGACGGTTTTCGCGGCAAGAGACACCGCTTCCGGCTCGCCGCAGACCTTCAGCTCCGAGCCGCGCACAACGACGTCAACGCCGTACGCCTTTTCGACGAGCTTGATATTCTCGTCAAAGCTGCCGAAAAGCATGACCGCCTGTTCGAGTCGTTCAATATTTATAGTCTGTTCCGTTGTACATCTTTCCCTTCGTAGAACTTTACGAAATACCGAAAAAGAAAACTTTTACGGCAATTATAAATTCTTAATTTGTATTATAACACAAAAAAATTAAAATGTCACTAAAAAACAATAAAATTATTCGATAAATTGAAATTTTATAAAAATTACACAAACCACAATCGCATACGGGCAAATAATTCACCGTTTTTATGATAATAATCGACAGTATATCGGACATAATTAATATATTTTGTAAAATGGGCGGGCAGGCGCCCGCAGGCAATACGCGGTTTTAGGTTGTCTAAGGCACAACTGTAGTCCCGCGCGGCTCGGCACGTCCGACGTGCCTGCTTTGTTTAAGGCGCGGAGAAGTTGTTGTTTTTCGATAAAGCTCGGCGGAATTTGATGAACCAAATGAAACGGTCATTGACTAACAGAGGGTGTTTGTTATATAATTAATGTGAATAAATGCGTGTGTACGCAAAAATGAAACGGAGGATATGAAAATGAGTGCATTTTCTATTGTGACCGATACATCGTGCGATATGCCGGCGGCTGTTGCCGAAAAAATGGGGATCACCGCGGTACCGCTTAAAGTACTGCTTGCGGGTAAGGAGTTTGACGCTAAGCTTTCAAGTCTCAGCATTGGCTCGGAGAGCTTTTACGATGTGCTGCGCCGCGGCGTGTCGGTAAAAACGGCGTCGCCGTCCATAGACGACTATATCAGATATTTCAAAAAACAGCTCGACAGGGGCAGAGACGTACTCTATATCGGCTTTTCGACCGCGCTCAGCGGCGCGTTCAACGTCAGCCTTATCGCGGCGCAGGAGCTTGAAGAGGAGTACCCCGACAGAAAGATCATCTGCGTTGACAGTCTCTGCGGTTCAATGGGGCTTTCCATGCTTATCTATCATTGCGTTACAAAGCAGCAGGAGGGCGCGGCTATCGAGGAAGTACGTGATTACGCCGAGAACCTCAAGCATAATATCTGCCATTGGTTTACGCCGAGCGACCTCAACTTCTTAAAGCGCGGCGGAAGGATATCTGCTGCCGCCGCGGCGGTCGGCTCGGTCATGAATATAAAGCCCGTGCTGAAAACTGACGTTGACGGCAAGCTAAAGGTCGTGTATAAGGCTCGCGGACGCAGGCTCGCTATCGCTAAGCTCGTCGAGCAGATGAACGAGCACTATTACCCCGACGGCAACGACACCGTTTTCATCACTCATGCTGACTGCGCCGAGGACGCCGATCTTCTCGCGCGTTCGATCACGAAAAACTACGGCATCAGCAATGTAATGATCTCCGAGATAGGTCCTGCGCTGGGCGCGCACTGCGGTCCCGATACGCTCGCGCTTTTCTATCTCGGCTCGCAGGATATTATTACTTCGGCAATTAAATAATCGCAAATAATAAAGTCGTTTCTCTAACAAGGACACCTTGCGGGGGCTTTCCGGTCGCCCCCGCACCCCTTCGGATACAAAATAATAAAAATATTACAAGGTGATAGGAGAGGTTTACATGAAGCTCGAAGAAAAAACGCTTTCGTCACAGACGCTGTACGAGGGCAGGATAATCGACCTCACACTTGACGACGTTATGCTGCCAAACGGCGAAAAGGCAAAACGAGAAGTCGTAAAGCACCCGGCAGGCGTGACGGTCGCCGCGCTCACCGATGATAACGAGCTGCTGTTCGTAAAGCAGTACCGCTACCCGTTCCACGAGGTGGTTCTGGAGCTGCCTGCCGGAAAGATCGACGACGCACATACAACGCCGCTTGAAAACGGCAAGCGTGAGCTGCTTGAGGAAACGGGCGCGGTCGGCTACAGCTATGTGTCGCTCGGCGCGTTCTATGTTTCGCCGGGGATTACCGACGAGATCGTGTATATGTACTTTTGCAAGGTCGATCACTTTGAACAGCAGCAGCTCGACGAGGACGAGTTTGTAAACGTCGAAAAAATACCGCTCGACGAAGCTGTCGAAATGGTACTCAATAACCGTATACCCGACGGCAAGACACAGACCGCCGTGCTGAAAACGGCTATGCTGTTAAGGTCGGCGGAGAAGTGATCGAAAAAGCATAATTACCCTCTGTATCGGGAATACTCGATAAGAGGTGTTGCTTATGAAAAAGATCGGCGTTCCGGCGGTAGTTCGCGACGATACCGCGCTCGGCGCAAAAAAACGGCTGTTTCTTCTGTTCGCTCTGAACCTGTCCGACTGGATATGTACGCTGTCTCTGCTTGAAACGGGGCTTTTCAAAGAGGCGAATCCGCTCATGCGCAGCGTTATCGAAAGCGTGGCGCTCGGCTTCTTCGTGAAGGTCGCTTTGCCGCTTGCGCTGATAATATTCGCGCTGACAAAGCTGAAGGGCGCGGACAGCAGGCAGATACTCGTGTCGAACAATATCGCGCTGTTCGGGGTCGCTGTGTATTTTGTGCTGAACCTGTATCATATCATGTGCTTTACGCTTGTGAATATGATAAGAATGTAGCGCGGTGCATTGCGCGCAGCCGGCTTTAGGGCACGTCTGGGAAAAACTTTTCGGATGTGCCCTAATAAAAGCATAAAACGACCGCACAAGGTGCGGGTAAGAGGTAATTTATGGCAATCATGACTGTCAGCAATCTTTCCATGAGCTTTGCGGAAAGGTCGCTGTTTGAAAATATATCATTCATACTCGAAAAGGGCGACAAGGTAGGTCTTATCGGGCGAAACGGCACGGGCAAGACGACTTTGTTCAAAATAATCACGGGTCAGCTTGCCCAGACGGGCGGCGGTATCGCAAAGGAGAAAAACCTGCGCGTGGGCTACATGGAGCAGTACTCGTGCAGCGTTTCGGGCAGAACGGTCTATACCGAGCTGCTGAGTGTTTTCGAGCCGCTCATCGTAGCCGAGCACCGCATCTCCGAGATAGTTTCGGAAATGGAGAACGGCGACCACTCGCGTGAGCTTATCGAAGAGGAAATGCGCCTGCGCGAAAAATTCGAGCGCGACGGAGGTCTGACATACGTCAGCCGTACGAAAGCCGCGCTGTTGGGTCTGGGCTTTCCCGAGAACGAATTTGATATGTCGGTCGAAAAGCTGTCGGGCGGTCAGCGCTCAAAGCTCGCGCTCGCGAAGCTTCTGCTTAGCGGCTCTGACATACTGCTGCTCGACGAGCCGACTAACCACCTTGATATATCCGCCGTAAACTGGCTGGAGAGCTTTATCAAGGACTACCGCGGCACGGTGCTCGTGGTGTCGCACGACCGTTATTTTCTCGACGAAGTCACTAACAAAACGATCGAGATAGAGCACGGGAGATCGCGTATGTACATAGGCTCGTACTCCGAGTTTATCGAGAAAAAGAAGAAGATACTCGAAGAGGAGCGCGCGCATTACGAGCAGCAGATGAAGGAGATCAAACGTATCGAGGGCATCGTCGAGCAGCAGAAACGCTGGGGCGTCGCGCACAATTTCATCACGGCGGCAAGCAAGCAGAAGCAGGCAGACCGTCTCAAGGAGGAGCTTGTCGCGCCAGAGTCGGAGCTTGAAACGGTGCATTTCCGCTTTACTCCGAAATGCGAAACGGGCGAGGACGTTCTCATTATAGAAAACCTCAAAAAAAGCTTTGAGGACAAGCTTGTTTTCGACAACGTCAATATCCATCTGCGAAAGGGCGAGCGCGTGTTTATCCTCGGCGAGAACGGCTGCGGAAAAACGACGCTGCTCAAAATAATACAGAAGCTGTACGACGCCGACGCGGGCAGCGTTTTCCTCGGCGCGAACGTCGAGACGGGCTATTTCGATCAGGTGCAGAGCGGGCTTGACCTCAAAAAGACTGCGCTCGACCAGGTGTGGGACGCGTTCCCATACATGACCGAGACGAGCGTTCGCACCGCTTTGGGCAGATTCCTTTTCAAGGGCGACGACGTTTTCAGACCTATCGGCGAGATGAGCGGCGGCGAGCGTTCGCGTATCGCGCTTTTGCAGCTTATGTTGAAGGGCGCGAATTTCCTGCTGCTCGACGAGCCTACGAACCATCTCGACACGGCGTTTCGCGAGCAGCTTGAAAACACCCTGCTCGAATACACGGGCACGATGCTCATCGTGTCGCACGACCGTTACTTTATCAACAAGCTTGCCGACCGCGTACTTGTGCTGTCAAAGGACGGCGTAAAGGAATACCTCGGAAATTACGATTATTACATAGAAAAAACGAACGAGACGTTCGACAAGGGCATCTTCCGCCCCGTAAAAAAGGCGGAGGGCGAGAAAAAACAAAACGACTACTTCCGCAGGAAGGAAGAACGCGCACAGCTTGCGAAGGCGAAAACGCGCCTGAAACGCTGCGAAGAAAGCATCGAGAAAACGGAGCGTGAGATAGCTCAGACGCAGGAGCTTTTGTCCGGCAGCGACGCCCAGTCAAGCTACGAAAAGCTCATGGAGTACACCGAAAGGCTCGACGAGCTGAACAAAACGCTCGAAACGCTCTATGAAGAGTGGGAGGAAGCAGGCACGCTGCTTTCAAGTCTCACACAGGAAGAACAGGGGTGATACTTTGTCACACGCAGTAACAGCGGCGGTGATCTCGCTGCTCGTGCTGAACCTCGCCGCGCTGATATTTCTTATCGTGAAAACGCTCGGCGCGTCGAACGGCGATATAGTCGAATCGGTGAAAAAGACCGACAAGCACCAGAAGGAGATATACGAACGTCTCACAAGCCAGCAGAGCCGGCTGAGAAAGGAGCTTGCCGCGCAGAACAGCACGCAGCGGCAGGAGCTTAGCTCGACCGTTCAAAGCAGCGTGACCGCTCTCGGGCGCGTGCTCTCCGAGAGCATGAACTCGTCGTTCTCTATGCAAAACGACCGGCTGCTTGCTATGGAGGAACGACTCAAGACCTTCTCGGCGGAAAACGAGCAGAAGCTTTCGCAGATAAGAGATACGGTCGAAAAGCGGCTCGACAAGATACACGAGCAGAACGACATAAAGCTCGACGAAATGAGAACTATCGTCACCGAAAAGCTGAACAAAACGATCGACAGCAGAATGACCGAGTCGTTCAAGCTTGTTTCCGACAGGCTGGAGCAGGTGTACAAGGGTCTCGGCGAGATGCAGACGCTCGCGTCCGGCGTCGGCGATCTGAAAAAGGTGCTCTCAAACGTCAAGACGAGGGGCATACTCGGCGAAGTGCAGCTCGGCGCGATACTCAGCGAAATACTCAGCCCCGAGCAGTATGAGGAAAACGCCGCAGTCCGCCCCGGCTCGCGCAACGTGGTGGAGTTTGCGGTCAAGCTGCCGTCAAACGACGGCTTTGTCTATCTGCCGATAGATTCAAAATTCCCGGGCGACACCTACGCCGCGTTTCGCGATATCTGCGACAGCGGCGACCGTGAGCGCACCGAGGAAGCGTGGAAGGCGCTCGAACGCCGTATCCGCTCCGAGGCGAAGGATATACACGACAAGTACATAACACCGCCCGCGACGACCGATTTCGCGATAATGTTTTTGCCCTTCGAGGGTCTGTACGCCGAGGTCGTCAGCCGCGGCATGATAGAGCCGCTGCAGCGCGACTTCAAGGTGAACATTGCGGGACCGTCTACTATGGCGGCGCTGCTAAACTCGCTGCAAATGGGCTTTCGCACGCTCGCTATCGAGAAACGCTCAAACGAGGTGTGGAAGCTGCTTGAGGATGTATCGGCGGAGTTTGACACGTTCGAGCGTTCGCTCACGGCAGCGCAGGAAAAGATACGCAGCGCCGACACAGAGCTTGAAAAGCTCGTAGGCGTGCGAACAAGGCAGATGCAGCGCAAGCTCGCGAAGCTGTCCGATTATTCGGATACGGGAGCCTGAATTTACCATTTTTAAAATAAAAACAAACAGAATCAAACCTCCGTTTTGCGGCAATACTTATCATATAACCGCGAAACGGAGGAATGCTTTTTGCAGTACAGTAAGGTCGAGATATGCGGCGTGAACACCGCCGATATAAAGGTACTAAGCGAGGAAGAAAAGAAAAAACTGCTTTCGATCGTAAAGCACAGCGACTCAGCCGCACAGCGTTCAAAAGCGCGAGAGGAGCTTATCAAGGGCAATCTCAGGCTCGTGCTGAGCGTTATCCAGAAATTCACAAACCGCGGCGAAAACCCGGACGATCTTTTTCAGGTCGGCTGCATCGGTCTTATGAAGGCGATAGACAATTTTGACGACACGCTCGACGTTCGTTTTTCGACTTACGGCGTGCCGATGATAATAGGCGAGGTGCGCCGATACCTGCGCGACAGCAACTACATCAGGGTGAGCCGCTCGATACGCGACACGGCGTACAAGGCGATGCAGGCGAAGGAAAAGCTGCAAAACGAGCTTTCGCGCGAGCCGACAGTCGAGGAGATAGCCCGCGAGCTTGATATCCCGCGCGAGAGCGTAGTTATCGCGCTTGAAGCGATAGTCGATCCCGTTTCGCTTTACGAGCCGGTATTTTCCGACGGCTCCGACACCGTTTACGTTATGGATCAGATAAGCGACAACGGCGGCGAGACAAGCTGGCTTGACGAGTTGTCTATCAGAGACGCCATGCAGAATCTGAGCGAGCGCGAAAAGCGCATTCTCTCGCTGCGCTTCTACACGGGCAAAACACAGATGGAAGCCGCGCGCGAGATCGGCATTTCACAGGCGCAGGTAAGCCGCATAGAAAAGGGCGCTATGGAGAAAATAAAGCGAAGCTGCAGATAAAATTGAACAGCCGCAAGGGGATCTGACCTTGCGGCTGTTCTTTATATGACAGGGTTATTATGGAAAACTCATAATGACGGTTCAGAAATTACATACCGTGCCGATGAATACGGGCATATTGTTGTTCATGTCGTAGATGACGAAAATGTACGGTCTGTCGAGTACGATCTTCTTTTCCGGCTCGGGCATGGCGCTGTCCACTTCGGATATGCTTGTTACAGCCGCGGCATCGGTTCCGCTTTCGTCAAGGCTGATGTACGTCTTGTGGATAACGCTGCTGACGAAGATGTTGTTGCCGACCTTCGACCTTGCAAGCCCGGAGAGGTCTGCGTCGCCGAATGCCGATATCATGCCCATATCCTTGAGCATCTCGTTCATGCCGTAGGTACATTCGAATTTGAATTTCGGCATGACGGTGATCGTTTGAGTGAATGTGCGTGTGTTGACAAGCTCCTTGATGGTGGCGTCGTTCATCTGCGCGATGTACTCGTCGATAGTGATCCCCTCGTTCGGGAGTATAGCCACAAAGCCGTAGGATTCTTTATATCTACGCTCTTCCGGCAGCCATGTATCGCCCCTGTAGGGCTTTATAAAGCCGGTGGCTTTGCCGTCGCTTATGTAGTACGATTCCGTGCCGTGGAGAAAGTCTGTTTCGATTGATGTACCGTTGTAGTTATGAAAGGTTCCCTTCCTGTTATCCCACTCGTCATATTGTTCGCTCCATTTGGCTTTGAACGAAACGGCGTTGAGAATGATAGATACTAAGTCCGGCGTGAGCGAGCCTTTTGATGCCAGCTCTTTTATCATGCCCTGCGTGTTTTCGTCTACCCAACTGTTGATCTTATCGACTGTCTCGTCGTTCGCAGGCTCGTGGAATATCTCGGCGAAGTAGTCCTTTTGTATTTCGTCGATAAATCCCTGATCCATTTCGATGTCGTCGCGCTTCATGACGAACAGCGAGTTTGCCGTGCGGAGGATATTACCGTTGTTGATGTTAGAGATGTAGCCGTTGAGATAGCTGTTGATGTCGGCGGTCGTGTTCGTGCCGCCGCCGAGCATATCGAGCAGCTCGCTCTGCGTTTGACCGCGCGCACCGTTTGTGAGCATCGCGAGCGCGGTGTAGACAGACAGCGGCGAAACGAGCGTGTTCTCGCCGCCCTCGCCGTAGCAGCGTTTGAATATCTCCGCGGAAAAGTCGTTGACGCCGTCGTTTACGGTGTATGGTGCATCGGGGTTAGACGATTGGACGATAGCGTTGAAGCCCACGCTTTCCCTCAGCATGAGCAGCGCGTCGTTTGCCGTTATCTCGCCGTCGCCGTCAACGTCTGTGCGGCTGCGCGCAACGTTGTCTTGCGGGGCTTCGATGCTGCCGGTCGAGATCCTAAGCGTCTCAACGGCGTCGTTTGCGGTGACTTTCCCGTCGCGGTCGATGTCGCCGCGAAGCTCGAGCGTCCTTGCGCTTGCCGGAATACCCGCCGCCGCGATGACCATAGCCGCGGCGATAGATACCGCCGTGATGTTTTTGATAAGCCTTCTTTTCATGATGATTCCTCCTTCACTTTATGAATACGGCAAGCCGCCGTCTTTTTACTTATTAGACGACGCAGGGCGGCAAAACTCTCAGTAATTTTTTTGGATTTATAAAAAACAGCGCGGCGACATATCGCACCGCGCTTTGTTTTTACAGCGTACACACCGTTCCGATAAATACGGGTATCTGGTTTTCAAAATCGTAGATCGCGAAAATAAACGGCCTGTCGAGGATGACCTCTTTGTGCTCCGGCTCGGCGATCATAGCGTCGTTCTTCTCGATGATGACAGCCGTCGCCGCAGCGGCTTTGGTACCCTTTTCGTCAAGCTCGATGTGGGTCTTGTGGATAACGTCCGATACATACAGGTTCGTGCCGTCGTTCGTCTCGCCGAGACCGCTCAGATCGGACAGGTTGCGGTCAAATACCGAGGTGATGCCCATGTCCTTGAGGGTATCGGGCAGCTTGTATTCGTCATCGAACGAGAATTTCGGTATAGCCGTTGTGACGCCGCAGTACTCGGAATAATTGATAAGCTCGGGGAGAGTTTCGCCTTCGAGCTTGGCAATTGTCTCGTCGATCGCGTTCTCGTCCTTCGGAAGCATTGCGGCAAAGCCGAAACGCCTTCCTGTCGAGTCGGGCTTGTAGTATCTGACAAAGCCCGTAACGTCGTCGTTTTCGAGATACGCGCACTCGCTGTCGGTATGGAGGAAGGGCGTTGAGACCTCGCTTGCGTCGTAATTGCGGAACGTCTGATCCCACACCTGATCGTCGGTGTATTCCTCTTCCCATTCGCCTTCAAAAGCCAGGGCGTTCAAAAGCACCGCTGCCGTTTGGGGAGTGATCGACTCGGGAGAGACGATCTGCGGTATCATTTTTTTCGTTTTGTCGTTTACCCACGAGTTGATCTTGTCGGCAGTTTTGTCGTCATACGGTTCGCAGAAGATCTCGGCAAAGTAGTCGTTTTGCACCGTCGTTTTGAACGCGTCGCTGATGACAACGTCGTCGCGCTTGATTGCAAACAGCGCGTTGGCTTCGCTGAGTATCTCGCCTTCGTTTATCGACTGCATAAAGCTGCGCAGCGGCGCGTTTATCTGCGACGGGTCTGTAGGCTTGCCGCAGAGGACAGTTGTTATCTCGTCGAGAGTCTGTCCCTTCGCGCCGTTTGACAGCATCGCGAGTGCGGTATATACGGAGAAGGGAGACAGCAGCGCGTTTTCACCCTTTTTGTTTTCATAACAGGACGAGAACAGCTCGGTCGTGAAGGTCTGTATTCCGCCGCGGACTGTCTCGTTATCGTAGATCGTCGTTTCTTCTCCGGCGGGTGTCTGAGTACCCGTTCCCGTTTCTTGCCCGGAAACGGTGCTGACCGTTTCCGGCTCGGACGATAACGGTGTGTCGGGCTGTGCCGGCGCAGTACCGCATGAGCAAAGCGGGATCGAAGCAAGCGTTGCCGCCGTGATGACTGAAATTATTTTTTTCATAGTTTATCAGCTCCCAAGATCAATATTGAAGTATTTTGCAAGAACGTTTTTTACGTCGTTCGTCATGGCGAAGGAATCGGTCAGCGTGCCGCCCGTATATTTCTCTACGCGGTCGGCGTAAATGCGGTACTGTGTCTCAGTATCGCCGCGAAATTCGATGTAGCCGAGACAGCCGCCTGCGCTGCTGTCCGACGGCTCTGAGAGCGCGTCAAACGCCGAGGTTATCTCGCTTACGGCAGTCTCGCCCGTTACAGTCTGCGTCTGCTGACCGCGGAAAACGACTGCGGAAGTCTGCGTCTGCGCCGCTGCTGTGTTTTCGTTTTGCACGTCTGCACCGACATCGTCGTTGTATTCATCGGCGTCCTGCACGGCGTCGAAGTCCTCCTCATAGCTTTTTGCGGCGTTTATTTCGGCTTGATTACGCGGCTCTGCCTCGAGGTCGTTCGCGGCGGCCGTATTGCCGGCGCTGTATTCGTAAAGCTCGCCTGCCGCCGCGTTGTCCGCCGCGTTAGTGGCGTTCATGTAAGACGGGTTCGAGAGACCGCGCAGCCCTACGGCTGTCAGAACAACGAACGCCGCCGCTATCGGCATAACGCTTATGCGAACGATCTTCATGCTGCGGTCGTGCGCCTTGAGCTTGTCGGCGCGCTCGAAAACGAGCTGTTCAAAATCCTGCTTATTCCTCATACGCAAATCCCTCCTCCTCGAGTATTTTTTTCAGCGCGGCTTTACCGCGGCTGACATAGTTGTCTATCTGTTTTGGCGACCGCCCCATTGCCTGTGCCGCTTCGGAGTACGACATACCCTCGAAATAAACGAGGTGCAGCGCGGTGCGGTAGTTGTCCTTCAGCTTTGGCAGCGCGTCGTGCAGACGGCGCGAGCGTTCGTCCGTGACCATCGACGATTCTATCGCGGCGAAGTCGTCGTCGGCAACGAGCGAAGAGTTGTCGTTCAAAAGCGTTAAGCGCGAGTGCTTGCGGATATGGCTGACCGCCTTGTTGTGCGCCATTGAAAAAAGGTAGGATTTAAGTGTGGAGCGGAATGAAAAGCGGTTCGGTCTTGCCACAAGCTCGGCAAAGCAGTCCGCCGCGATATCCTCGGCGGTGTCGGAGTTTTTAACATAACCATATATAAAGAAAATGAGCGGATCGTGAAACTCGTCGATGATAACGGAAAATGCCGACTTGTCACCGTCGAGAAATTTTTTGAAGGCTTCCTCTGCAGGGATCACACGAAATCCCCCTCTCTGTAAATTAGTCGCAAATGCGGCTGATATTCCTCACTTTTAGTCTAACATATTTTTTTGCTTATGTAAATACAAATACAGCACACCGTGCCGGGAGTTTCACTTATTTTTTTACTCCGTTAAAGCCCTGAAACGCCGATTTCTGCTGAAAAAACCAAGATTTTCATTTTGTCAAGGCAAAAAAATTTTAAAAAAACTCTTGACAAACATTGACGGACCGATTATAATAGGTTATTGTATCATAATAGCCGATTTTGGGCTATTGAGGATTTTTTGACAAAAATTGTATTGCGAATGCACTAATAATAACAAAAATGAAGTTAAAAATTTGTGTAAGCATACAAAATTTGTCGCCCCCTCAATTTTTCCTGCGGTCAGCCGTGCAAAAAAAGCGCATGACCGAAAAATAAAGATTGGAGTGACAGCAAGCCTATGGTGAATGTAAAGCCTGTAAAAATGGGAAGTACGACCCGTATGAGCTTCGGCAAGATCGACGAAGTTATCGGTATGCCGAACCTTATCGAGATCCAGAAGAAGTCGTACGAGTGGTTTTTGGACGACGGGCTCAAGGAGGTTTTCAGAGATGTTTCGGGTATCTCCGACCACACCGGAAACCTCGTTCTTGACTTCGTTGACTATTTCCTCGACATAAGCCACCCGAAGCATTCCGTTATCGAATGCAAGGAGAGAGACACCACCTATGCAGCGCCCCTCAAGGTGACGGCGCGCCTTACCAACCGCGAGACCGACGAGGTAAAGGAGTCGGAGATCTACATGGGCGATTTCCCGCTCATGACGGAGAGCGGTACGTTCGTTATCAACGGCGCCGAGCGCGTTATCGTATCTCAGCTCGTAAGATCGCCGGGCGTGTACTATAAGATGGATCACGACAAGACCGGTAAGGAGCTTTTCTCCTCGACCGTTATCCCGAACAGAGGCGCATGGCTTGAGTATGAAAACGACATCAACGACGTTTTCTATGTAAGGATAGACAAGAACAGAAAGATCCCCGTTACAGCGTTCCTGCGCGCTCTCGGTCTCGGCACCGACGAGGATATCCTCAATTATTTTGGCGACGACGACCGCATGAAGGCAACTATCGCAAAGGACGGCTGCACGAATCAGGAGGACGGTCTGCTTGAGGTCTACAAAAAGCTTCGTCCCTCGGAGCCTCCGACGGTAGAAAGCGCTCAGCAGCACATCGACAACCTCTTCTTCGACCCGCGCCGCTACGATATGTCGCGCGTCGGCAGATATAAGTACAACAAGAAGCTCGGTATCTGGAGACGTATCACAGGTCAGAGGGCGGCGGCTCCCGTTATCGACCCGAGAACGGGCGAGATCCTCGCTATGGACGGCGACGTGTTCACAAGAGCTCAGGCAGAGCAGATCGAGAACGCCGGCGTTAAAGAGGTGCTCGTACAGCTTGAAAACGACAAGGTCATCAAGGTCATCTCCAACGGCATGGTAGATATGTCG
>OMPZ01000119.1 GCA_900313125.1 uncultured Eubacteriales bacterium
CTCAGGGTTAAGGCTGCGGCGGCGGAAAGCTTCAACTGCGTCCCAGTCGAGCATATCGCCGAGATCCTTGTAATCCCATACTGCGATTTTCTGGATCTCATGAGATGTACGGAAGCCGTCGAAGAAGTGAAGGAAAGGAACTCTTCCCTTGATAGCTGCAAGGTGAGCTACTGCTGCAAGGTCCATGATCTCCTGCGGGGAGTTGGAGCAGAGCATTGCGTAGCCTGTCTGACGACATGCATAGATGTCGGAGTGGTCGCCGAAGATCGAGAGAGCGTGCGATGTGAGCGCACGAGCCGAAACGTGGATAACGCTCGGGAGAAGCTCGCCGGCCATCTTGTACATATTCGGGATCATAAGGAGCAGACCCTGTGAAGCCGTGTATGTCGTTGTGAGCGCGCCTGCGGAGAGTGAGCCGTGAACCGCGCCTGCTGCGCCGCCCTCGGACTGCATCTCTGTTACCTGAACTTCTCTGCCGAAGAGGTTCTTTCTGCCTGCAGCAGAGAACTTGTCTGTCTCATCAGCCATAACTGATGACGGTGTGATGGGGTAGATGGCGGCAACGTCCGTAAACGCGTAAGAAACGTGAGCGGCAGCGTTGTTACCATCCATGGTTTTCATTTTTCTTTCGATTGTTGCCATGAAATTTTCCTCCTTGAAGAAATGGTTGATAATATTTCCGCACAGAATCGCTCCGGAAAGAGGTATTTGCCGCGTTTCCGGATACATTCTGCTGACTTAGGACAATATAGGTGTAATATGAGCCTAACTGAATATTATATCACCGTTTATTTTAGCATAAATCGACTAATTTGTAAAGGGCAATTTATAAGAAAACAGTAAATTTACTGAAATTTCATGATTTAATGTGAAAAAGGATATTTCTTCACGGGAGGGATTTTGTTGAACAAAACGTGTAAAAAGCCGCACGTCACGGGCGTGGTGTAGAATTTTTAGCTTGATTTATAGGCATGATCTACAAACATTTCGGCGAAGTGCATTATTGTTCAAGTTTGATTTTGTTGAATGGTAACAAATGTTTTGCCGTAAGATGGCGGCGGGGGATACTGATAATATTATAATACATCAGATTTTTCACTTAATGAATCAAGGTGTAATAATAAGTTATCACTATCGATCTAACCATAATGTTTAAGATCCATTTGCGTCGTCACCCATACCCCTTGCTTAGTTACTGAAACTATTTTGCTGTAAGAAGCGTAGAATTAACAGCCGAGCACTATGAATGAATATGATAAGCTTTAGTAAATGAATAAAAATTCGCCTGCGTTTTCGGCGGATAAATCAGGCTTTTTCGGAAAAAATAGGTAACACGATATAATTGGAGGCGCGTTATGGTGACGGTCGGACATTCGGAAAACATTGTGAAGCTCGACATTTTGCGTATGTACATTTTTTTGCTGACGGTGTCGATCGTTTCCGGCGCGTCTGCCGTTTTTTCAAGGGCTGCGTCCGCTGCTGTAATGCTTGCGGGCGTCTGTGTGAGCGGTGTGTATGGCGCCGTTTTAAAGCCGCGGACGGATTCGTACAAAATAGAGCTGATCGGCAATAATATCACGATCTCCTCGGGCGTTTTCAAGATCGGAAAAAAGCAGCTCTCTTTGTCGCGCGTACAGTACGCGCAGCTCATACAAACGCCGCTGCAGCGGTGCTTTTCCGCTTATACGCTGATACTCAGAACGCAGACCTCGTCGCTGTCCGTTACCGATATCTCCGGCGACGGTGTTGACAGACTGATGAGCTGCCTGAAGGAAAACGGACTTTGAAGGTGATGTATGAAACGTTTTAAGCTGCGCAGGATCGGCAAGGTGAGCCTGTACACCTTCTTTGCAAATATCCCGACATATTTTTACATTATACTGATCCCGATAATTCAGAATTATCTGTTCAGCCCCGACGATTTTTTCGAGCATATCACCTCCTACGGCGTGAGCCTTCTGATGTCCGCGGCGGCGTTCGCCATATCGGCGGCTGATTATTCAAAGCGGAGGTATCGCCTGAGCGACAGCCGCTGTACCGTCCGGCAGGGGCTGTTTGTCCGTTCGATCTACAGCGTGCCTTACGAAAAGCTGCACACGGTAACGCTTGTCACCTCGCCTACGCTGCGGCTGTTTTCCGCTCAAAAGCTGATACTCTCGGCGACGCGTTCGGGCAAACGGCGCGGCTCGCTGTATATTCCAAAGAAAAGCGCGGATAAATTTGAAGAGGGCATACGCAGCTCGCTCGGCAGTCGAAAATTTACGATATCGACAACGGGCGGCAGGGCGTTTTTGTCGGCGGCTCTGCTGTCAAATCCGATAAGCGGTCTGCTGGCAGCCGTGCCGATAATTCGCAGCGCAGGGCGCGTTGTGGGGGAGAACACGAGCACGGAGCTTTTGCGGACTCTCGATTTTTCGGGCTGGCTCGTGGTGCTCGGACTGCCGCCGGCAGCGGCGTTTACGGCGTATTTTCTGCTTGTGTTTTACGCCGTAGGCGCGCTGGAACTGTTTTTTAAAACAGCCGGGCTGTCATGCGACCTCTTTGAAAACGGAACGGTGATCACAAGCGGCATAAAAAGCCGCCGGGAGGTTTTCGTGCCGTATCATAGGATAGACAGCGTCGTTATCACGCGCAGCGTATTTATGCTGCCGTTTTCACGCTGCAGCGTTTTTGTGTCGTCACTCGGCGCGGGGAAGAAGGGGCTGCGCTTGTGCTGCGCCGTGGAAAAGACAGAGCCGGCATACTCGGCAGCGCTGAGATTTTTCGGGAAATGCCTTCCAAACGGCGTTTGCGCCGACGACCTGTGCCGCGCGTTTTCTGAGTCGAAGAACAGCCGCCGCGACCGCATGAAAGCCGCCGCAGCGCCTGCTGCCGCTCTTGCTTTGTCCGCTGCGCTTTGTGCGGCGTCGGCGTTTACGAGAGTTTTCGGCTGCGCCGTACCGCTCGCTCTGTGCGTGCTTGTCGTGATGTCGGCGCTGTGGCTTGCTTTTCGTCTGTATGTCTCCGGCAAGGTCGGCAGCTTCATCATCGCCGGTCTTTTGGTCACGAGAAAATACAAGCGCCTTACGCTTGTGGAAGAGATAGTGCCCATGCGGGCACAGGCAATTGCGCGGTTGTAGTTTGTTTAAGGCACAACTACAGTCCCGCGCGGCTCGGCTTGCCCGGCAAGCCTGCGTTTATAGAAACGACATAAATGAGTTTACTTAGAGTGGTGGGCGGCACGCGCCACCGGGCAATTCCGCCGAACTTTATCGGCAAAATGACATCTTCTCCGCGCCATAAATATAGTTAGGCGCACCGGGCGCGCCTACCCGCGCGGATCTAAAGTAGTGCATTAGACAAACAGAAAACGCGTAGTTGCCCGTGCCCGCATGGGCACAGTACTTCGTTGTAAAAAAATTGTTTCTTGTAATTCTCTGACGGTTATAGTATAATGTAATATGTATAAAAATGCCGTAATTTCGGCGTGAAAGGAAGAAGTTCATGCTTTACTCGATATTGTACAGCGGCGGTCATATCAATTTTCTTGAAATTGTTATGCATATACTTGCCACGCTGGTAGTCATCATCGTGATACTGCCGTTCCATGAGCTTGCGCACGGATTTATAGCAAACAAGCTCGGCGACGATACGGCAAAGCGTATGGGCAGATTAACGTTCAACCCTATCGCGCACATTGACCCGATGGGCGCGCTGTGCCTGATACTTGTAGGCTTCGGCTGGGCAAGCCCCGTGCCGGTAAATATGTATAAACTGAAAAATCCCAAGCGCGATATGGCGCTCGTCGCTCTCGCGGGACCTGCGGCAAACCTTATCGCTGCGCTTGTCGGCGCACTTTTGAGCAATCTTTTTACTGTCCTGTTTGCTTCGCATTTCTACGAAGCGATCTGGTATCAGGCGATAGAGTTCTTTTTCACCTATTATGTATCCGTCAACGTTGGTCTTGCGGTGTTCAACCTGATACCCCTTCCGCCGCTCGACGGTTCAAAGATCCTCGGCTCGTTCCTGCCCGACGATCTCTACGAAAAGCAGCTTGAAAACGAGCGCAGGCTATCGTTTATCCTCATGGGTCTTATCATATTCGGTGTGATAGATAAGATACTCGTAGTGCCTGACGCGCTGATGGAATCGCTGATCTATTTTTTGGCGTCGCTGCCGTTTACGCCGTTCGTCTGAGGCGGTGCGCTGATGGAACAGATAACGTATTCGCTGCCCGTCTTTGAAGGACCGCTCGACCTGCTTTTGAACCTCATCGCTAAGAACAAGCTCAATATCTACGATATCGAGATATCGCTCCTGCTTGAGCAGTACACGGAAAAGATCAAGCAGATGCAGGAGGAGCAGATGGAGATCGCTTCCGAGTTCCTTGAAATGGCGTCGCGGCTCGTTTACATAAAATCGACGATGCTGCTGCCAAAGCACGAGGAAGAGGCGGAGGAGCTGAAAAAAGAGCTGACGGGTCAGCTTCTCGAATATCAGGAGTGCAAGAGGATAGCCGCTGTCATGGCGGGAATCATTTCGTTCGACAGCTTTTGCAGAGAGCCGTCAAAGGTCGATTACGACATGACCTACACGCGAACGCACAACGCGATAGTGCTTTCTCAGGCGTATGTCAGAGCCGCGGGGCGCGGCAAAAAGAAGCTGCCGCCGCCAGCCGACGCATTCAAGGGTATTGTCGCTAAGCGCATAGTCCCGGTCGGTACGCGCATAATCAAGGTGCTGAGAACGCTGAGGAGAAACGGCAGATCGCCGTACTCGCAGCTTTTCCTTGATTGCGAGGATAAGTCGGAGCTTGTGGCGACGTTCCTCGCTATACTCGAGCTTGTCAAGGGCAAGCGCATTCGAGTCGAGGGCGAGGGTGACAGCGCCGAGGTCAGGATAATAGAAAGGGGCGCAGAGGTTGAATAAAAACGAAATTTCGGCGGCGATAGAAGCGATACTTTTCGCGTCGGGTACGCCCGTCGAGCTTGAAAGGATAGCCGTTGCGCTGGAGCTTGACACGGCGACCGTGAAGGACTGTGCCGACGAGCTTATCAATGATTACGAAAAGCAGCAGCGCGGCATCAGGATAATACGCCTGAACAAGAGCCTGCAAATGTGCTCCGACAAGCAGTACGGCGCTTATGTGCGCAAGGTCATGGACATGAAGAAGAATACGCCGCTTTCAAACGCGGCAATGGAGGTCCTAGCCGTGGTCGCGTACAATCAGCCCGTGACGAAGGCGTTTGTCGAGCAGATCAGAGGAGTAGACTGCTCGGGCGTTATAGGCAGCCTTTGCCAGAAGGGTCTTGTCGAGGAAAAGGGGCGGCTCGAGCTGCCCGGCAGACCGCTGCTTTACGGCACGACCGAGCATTTTCTCCGCTGCTTCGGCATTGAAGATCTTGAGGGTCTGCCGCCTATAGAGGAGAAGAAAACAGAAGAGAACGACGGCGAAGAATAACGCCGGCTCTTATTTATAAGTATTCGGAAGAGGTGAGCGTGGCGCATGATAGCTGTAAAGATCGTTTTATGGGTGCTGCTTGGTCTGCTCATACTCATCGCGGCCGCGCTTGCGGTGCCTGTACGCCTTTATGTGCGCTATACGAAGGAGATATTTCTCCAGGTGCGCTATCTGTTTTTGAAGTTCACGATCCCGATAACGGAGGAGCAGAAGGCGCAGCAGGCGAAGAAGAAACGCAAAAAGCCCGGAAGACCCGATAAAAAGAAGGATAAAGCCGCATCGGACAAAAGCGATAAAAAGTCCGGCGGCAAGCCAAAGAAAAAGAAAAAAGAGAATCCTGTTGTAAAATGGCTCAAAAGCCTGTATAATAAGGGCGGAGTGGACGCGATAATAACGGCGTTCAAAAGGATAGCGAGCCTTGTGGGAAACGTGCTCAAGCCGATATTCACTCACGTTCGCCTAAGTCATCTCAATATCGACATAGCCGTCGCGTCGGACAACGCAGCCGATACGGCTATAAATTACGGCAGGCTTTGCGCAGGTGTTTACCCCGCGCTGACTGTCATTTTGAATGTCGTGAAATACGACGACTACAAGGTGAATATCCGCCCCGATTTCGACAAGAAGGAGCTTGAGACCGATATATCGACCGAGATCGCGATAGTTCCGTGGGTCGCCGCTGCAGGCGCGCTCCACGCTCTCGTGAGATTTATCGGATTTAAAATAAAAGGCGAGCTTTGATAATGTTTGATAGAATATAATTAAGGAAAGGCTGGAATACATCATGGCAAATCATCTTGAAAATATGATGGATACTACAATGGAAAAGATCAGGCAGATGGTCGATGTCAACACGATCATCGGCGAGCCTGTAATATGCCCCGACGGCACGGTGATAATCCCCGTGTCGAAGGTCAGCTACGGCTTTGCGTCGGGCGGCTCGGATCTTCCGAATAAAAACGGCAACTCAAAGGACAACTTTGCAGGCGGCAGCGGCGCAGGCGTGTCGATACAGCCGGTGGCGTTCCTTATCGTGAACAACGGCAACGTAAAGATGCTCAACATGGAGTTTGACGGCGCCGTAGACCGCGTTATCGCCATGATCCCCGATATCACCGACAAGGTGAGCGAGCTTTTTAAAAAGACGGGCAAGGGCAAGAAAAAGGACGATGACGACGCTCCCGAGGCAAAGCCCGTAAGCAAAAAGGCGAGCCTGCACAAAAGCTCTCTCGACGAAGCAGCCGACGTTGACGATACGGTTTTCTAAAAAATAATATACGGTTCATTTTTCACAGCCGCTCTCATATAATTGAATGATAAAAAAATTCGGGAGTGGTGGGCGTGAAAAAACAGGTCTACAGCGCGCTGAGGATAATTTCGGCGCTCATTGCCGCAGCGGCAGCCGCGCTGTCGTTCTCAACGGTAGTATATTCGGAGGAAGGCGATGACGCGCCGCCCGAGACGAGCGCGTATGCGTACTGCCTTTACTGCTGCAACAACGGCGAGGTGATCGCCGAAAAAAACGCAGACGAGCGTCTGCCGATGGCAAGCACGACGAAGATAATGACCGCCGTGCTGGGGCTTGAAGCGGCACAGCAAAGCGAAAACGAACCGGAGATAACGATAACTCCGGAGATGTACGCCGAGGGCTCGTCGATGTATTTGGCAGACGGCGAGACTGTAACGCTTACCGAGCTTGTCGGCGGAATGCTGATGGTGTCGGGCAACGACGCCGCGAACGCTGTCGCAATGACGCTTGGCGGCAGCCGTGAGGGCTTTGCCGATATGATGAACGAAAAGGCGTATGAGCTGGGTCTTTCTGACACGCATTTTGTAACGCCGTCGGGTCTTGACGCCGACGGTCACTTCACAACGGCGCGCGACCTTGCGCGTCTGATGGCGTACTGCATGGAAAACGAAGCGTTCGCCGAGATAGATAGAAGCTCAAGCATTACGGTGCATTTTCTGTCGCCTGCCGGGAAAACTCAGACGTACTACAACGAAAACAAACTGCTGAATCTCTACGAATACTGCGTCGCGGGGAAAACGGGCTTTACCGATAAGGCGGGGCGCACTCTTGTCTCGTGCGCCGAAAAGGACGGTATACGTCTCGCCGCGGTGACTCTTAACGACGGCGACGACTGGAACGACCACATAAGCCTGTTCGACTACGGCTTTGGCAGGCTGAGCATGGAAAAGCCCGATACAGCCGACCCGCAAAACGGCGGGGTGAGCGTGCCTGTAGTCGGAGGGGAGACAGACGAGCTGACGCTTATCGCGGGCGAGCCGCCGCTTGTGTGCTCGGGTGCAGGCAGTACCGATGTCACAACGGAATACGAGCTGCCGCATTTTGTGTACGCGCCGATAAAAAAGGGCGAAAAGATAGGCGAGCTGAAATACTACACGGGCGGCGTTTACGCCGGAAAAGCCGACGTTACGGCGCAGCAGGAAATAGCCGCGTCGCAGGAAATGACGACCTTTACGGAAAACATTGTAAGCTTTTTCAGGTCGCGTATGAAAAGATAAAAGATAGATAGAGGAAAAGAAAAGATCTACGGAGGAAATAAAAGTGGAGGAAAAGGTAAGACTTCAGAAGGTGCTCGCGCAGTGCGGCGTGGCGTCGAGAAGAAAGGCTGAACAGCTCATCGAGCAGGGCAGCGTAAAGGTCAATGGTCAGACAGCCCATATCGGCGACAAGGTAGATCCTCAGAAGGATAAGATAACCGTTAAGGGCAAGCGCATAAGCGCGGCGGCTAAGAATAAGTATTACTACATAATGCTGCACAAGCCGCGCGGCTACGTCACCACCATGAAGGACGAAAAGGGCAGAAAGTGCGTCGCGGAGCTTGTGAAGGACGTTCCGGCAAGAGTGTACCCCGTAGGCAGGCTCGACCGTGAGAGCGAGGGTCTGCTGCTTATGACGAACGACGGCGATTTTGCCAACAAGGTGACTCACCCGACACAGCACGTCGCTAAGGTGTACAGAGTTACGGTGCGCCCCGACATCACCAAGGAGCAGCTTGAAGAAATGCGCTCGGGCATGGTGATCGACGGCAGAAAAACACAGCCGTGCGACGTTCATGTGCTCAACCGCGAAGAGGGCAGAGTAGTTATCGAGGTCGTGCTCAGAGAGGGCAGGAACCGCCAGATCAGAAAGATGTGCGAAAAGCTGGGCGTTGAGGTCGCAAGGCTCAAGCGCACTATGATCGGTCAGGTCAAGCTCGGAATGCTGCCGCAGGGCAAATGGCGCGAGCTTTCGCACGACGAGGTGCGCCGTCTTACGGCGCAGCCGAACACGACCGTTATCACGGAGAATTACAAATAATAATATAAGAACACCTGCTGTATTGCAAAAATTACAGCAGGTGTTTTCGTTTTATTTTTATTGATGATACAGGCTGTATATCCACAAAGCGGCGCAGGCGCAGACCACGAGCGCGATCACTATGCCGATCATCAGCGGCAGCGAGGGGCTGTGAGAGCTTTTCAGCCTGTCCATCGCGCCGTTGTCGGGTTCGGGCGCGAATACAACGGTGTGGTTCCTGACAGGCTCGGTTATCTCTTCGCCCGCCGAGTTTGCCGTGTCGATGTTTTTCAAAAGCTGTGCGCCGAACATACGCTCCGCGGCGTCCGGGTCGTCCGGGAGGACGAGCACATATTTATTGCCGGTCTTTATCAGGTAGCCGTCGCTGCCCGACCCGTTGACGACGCGCTTGTTCCATTCGACGGAGAGGCGTGTGTTCGTGAAGTATTCTGACAGCGCCGTCATGACGTTGCTGTCGCCCGCGGCGGTCAGACCGCCGACCACGATAACAAGCTCCGATTCGGCAAAAGCTCTGCGGAATTTCATTCTGAGATCCTGCGGCGAAACGGCTGCGTAGCCCGACTTCACCGTGATCTTCGACATCGTGCGGAACTTCTTTGTCAGGCTGCGCTGGATATATCCTGTTTTGTAAGCTATATAGTAAATTATCGAACAGTCCATTTTGCAGCTCCGATACTTGCTTATTTAACGAGCGTTACTTCTGTCACAACGGGGTTGTGGCTGCTGAAACGGAAATCCGTATCAACGGTCGCGGTGTTTTCAACAATGGTGTTGGGCGACGTTATAAAGCCATCTACAACGTAGGTCTTCGACGCCGCGCTGTATGCCCCGTCCATAAGGCGCATTGTGGGCACGGAATCGTCGGTGCAGTATTTCCAGCCGCCCGTGAGGTTCTCGGTCGATATCTCGTACGGCTTGAACAGATCAGTCTCGTTCGTCGGGTATTTGCTCTTGTTTACAGACGGCAGAACGGCGTTGAAGCAGCCGCCCGCGATAACGTAGTTGCCCTTAGCAAATTCCATCTGCATAAATTCGCAAAGCTCCTTGTACTGCGTGTACATCGTCGTATCGTCGGCGTATTCGCTGAAATGAACGTTTATCAGAACAAGCTCCTTCGTTGAGTCGCCGAGCTTTACTCTGTCGATAAGAAGAACGGGCTTTCTGTTCCATGTGCTTGAAGGCCACGCTGCGCCGTCCGTCACGGGGCGCAGCTCGGCTTGGTCGATGCCGAAGCGCGTAAGCGTAAGCTCGCCCGAATCCACCCTGCCGACAAGACCCGTCACCGGTACGGGAACGTATGTGCAGAGATAATCGTTTGCAAACGTGCTCGCCCTGCCGTAAATGCCGTTTGAGAAAAGGCTCGCTTCGTCGATGCTGTACGA
>OMPZ01000085.1 GCA_900313125.1 uncultured Eubacteriales bacterium
AACGCGTTCGCGTAGTCGGTCATTGTTTTGCTGCCAAGCTCAACGGCGAGCTCGGCAAAATAGATGTTGCACGACTCCGCCATAGCCTGGTTCATGTCGATCTCGTTGTGCGGCTGGACGCAGGTCACATATTCGCCGCCGATGATCGAGCTGCCCTCGCAGAAAAGATATCTCTGCGGCGAATCGGGGATAGTCTCGATAGCGGCTGCCGCCGTCACGAGCTTGAACGTCGAGCCGGGCGGAAACGCCGAGCTTACCACCTTGTCGAGGTACACGCCCTCGTAAGTGTCGTCGCCCTCCTTGATCTCGGGCGGCGAATACGGGTCGTAGGTCGGCGTGCTGACCTTGCAGATGATCTCGCCCGTTTTGTAGTTGTAAACGACGACCGCGCCCTTGTAATTGTTCGCCGCCATAACTTCGTAAGCGGCGGCGCAGGCGTTCGCGTCGATCGTCAGCGTTATATCGCTCGTCGAGCGGAACGATTCCGGCAGCCCAAGCCCCAGCAGAAAATTATATCCGACAAGGTCGTTTCTGTACAGGCTCTGCACCGCGGTGGAAATGCTCGTCGAGTCGTCGCCTACCGTGTGTAAAACGGCGGCGCGGATATTTGCATTTTCATTATATATACGTTCGCCGTCAACGCTCTGCGCGAGAACGATGCCGTTGCGGTCGTAGATCGCACCTGCCTGAGCAAGCCCCGACGCCGACAAGTGCGCGTTCATAGGCAGCTGCGCCCATTCCTCCGCATTTGTGACAAGGCGGACGACAAAGTAACCGAGTCCGGCGAAAAAAGCGATAGCAAGAAACCATGTGAGCAGCGACCTGTTCAAAACTTTTTTCATAAATCACGTTCTCCTCTCCATGAAAGTCACCTGTCCTCCGACGCGAACAGCCCCGCCTTTTTAATGGCGTAGGTCCGCTCGTCGGCGGCTTTGATGAAAGCAAACAGTCCCCAGCATGAGATCATACTCGAGCCGCCCGCGCTGATGAACGGGAACGTAACGCCCGTCAGCGGCAGGATATCGGTCGCACCGAAGATATTGAGCGAAAGCTGAACGACGAGAAGTCCCGCGGCACAACACGCCGAGATCGAATAGAAGGTGCTTCTGCTGCGCGTAGTAATAGCCCGCGCGTAGAAAACGAGCGCGCCGATAGCAACGGCGAGCGCGACGGAAATGATAAGCCCCATCTCCTCGCAGACGATACCGATGACGATATCGCTCTCCGACGCGAACAGCTTTTTGCAGAAGCCGTTGCCCAGCCCCACGCCGAAAAGTCCGCCGCTCGCGCAGTAGATGAGCGTGCGCGCCTGCTGATATCCCGTATCCCAGACATAGGGCTCTTCAAAGCAATGGCGCCACGCCTGGAAGCGTTCGAGGATATACGGCTTGAATCGCAAAACGATCGTTGACGCGAAAACCGCCGATGAAACGGCGAGGATAAGCGTTTTGAAGTCGCCCGAGCGCATGAACGAGATGAGAAGGAACGTTGCGAAGAATATCAGCGCCGTTCCGAAGTCGCCCATCAGCGCGAGCGCGCCGACGCACATCGCCGAAAACACGAGGAACGCGAAGAGGTTTTTCTTTGTCTGGAGCTGGTCGAGACTCGCCGCGCCGACCATGATAAAGCCGACCTTAACGATCTCCGACGGCTGCACGGAGATCCCTCCGATGTTTATCCAGTTCGCCGCGCCGTACTGCGTTTTTCCGAAAACAAGGTTGACGGCAAGCAGACCGAGCGACGCGATGTATATCCAGCGCGTGTATCTCGTCACCCTGTCGGGGTATTCGAGGAATTTTATCAAAAACTCAAAGAGCACCACGCCCGCTGCGGCTGAAATGAACTGCACGAGCGTCTGTCTTGCCGACTGATGCACCGAGATCATCACGCCGACGCTTGTAAGCAGGAACGCGAGAGCCTCTATCTCAAAATTGACGCGCTTGAACGCGAGCGAATTTATGAGGTACGTCGCCCACATCAGCGCGGCAAGCATACCGCCGTACATAAACGGCGAAAGCTCGATCACGCCCGTTTGCAGAGCTTCGGCGGTCAGGCACGTCTCGCACGTTACGAGCAATTGGAATATCGTGATGAGCACGAGCAGCATACGCTGCGATACGCCGTTTTTGCCGTTCGTATTGAAGAACCACGAGCGGCGCGTTCTGCCGACGAACTCCTCGGCGCGCTTTATAACGAGCGTTGACGAGCCGAGACGCAGCTTATCGTTGAGATAAACGTGCGTTCTGCCCTCTATCTTCTCGCCGTTTACGAACACGCCCGTTTTCGAGTCAGCGTCCGTTATCATCCAGCCGTCGTCACGTCTTAGCAGCACGGCGTGCTCACGCGAAACGGCAGGGTCGTTGATAAAGATATCGCACAATCTGCTGCGTCCGATCGAATTTTCCCAATACAGAACGGGTATCGCTCTGTTTTCATCCTCGTCAAAGAGCATAATAAGCGGACGCTCATTTCGTCTGTTATGACGGAGCGACGAATATATCTGCACGACAATGACGATCGCAAGCACGGGAATCAGCACACGGAGGATAACCACCGCGAGATCGAATACAAATCCCAGAAAACCGTTCAATACATCCCCTCCAATAATCATCAGATTACAATTACCGATAATTATACCACATAAAAATGAAAAAGCTATGACAAATTATTAAAAGTCTGTAAACCTTACGGCGCCCAAGCGGGCGCGGGCATATACGCGTTTGTAGTTTGTTTAAGGCGCGGCTTTCGTCCCGCGCGGCGAAAAAGCTGTGCCTTAAACAAAGTAAAACCGCGTATACGCCCTCGCCCGCTTGCCCGCAAAAAAGTGTTTACAAATTGTGGGGATGATGTTATAATAAGAAACGATATTGAAAATTATTATTGACGCAAAGTCTGTAAAATTCACGGAGGGAAAAATATGTCAAAACAGCTTGCAAAGGCGTATGATGCGTCGCAGTTTGAAAGCAGGATATATGACTTCTGGATGGAAAACAATTATTTCCACGCGGAGATCGACGAGAGCAAAAAGCCGTATTCGATCGTGATGCCGCCGCCGAATATCACCGGCCAGCTTCACATGGGTCATGCGCTTGACAACACTCTTCAGGATATCCTCATCAGATTCAAGAGAATGCAGGGCTACAGCGCGCTGTGGCTGCCGGGTACCGACCACGCGTCTATCGCGACCGAGGCTAAAATAGTCGAGGCTATGCGTAAAGAGGGTATCACGAAAGAGGAGATCGGACGTGAGAAATTCCTTAAGCGCGCGTGGGATTGGAAACGCGAGTACGGCGGCAGGATCGTAAAGCAGCTTCGCAAAATGGGCTCGTCCGCCGATTGGGAGCGCGAGCGCTTCACAATGGACGAGGGCTGCAATAAGGCCGTAAAGGAGGTCTTTGTCCGCCTTTACGAGAAGGGTCTTATCTACCGCGGCGAGAGGATCATCAACTGGTGCCCGAAGTGCCTGACTTCGATTTCCGACGCGGAGGTAACTTACGAGGAGCAGGCAGGCCATTTCTGGCATCTGCGCTATAAATTCGCAGACGGCAGCGGCTACCTTCAGCTCGCTACCACACGTCCGGAAACGCTGCTCGGCGATACAGCCGTTGCCGTAAACCCGAACGACGAAAGATATAAGGACGCTGTCGGCAAGACGGTCATTCTGCCGATAGTTCACAGAGAGATACCCGTAGTTGCCGACGATTACGTTGAAATGGACTTCGGTACGGGCGTTGTTAAGATCACTCCGGCTCACGACCCGAACGACTTCGAGGTAGGTCTGCGCCATGACCTGCCCGTTATCAACGTAATGACCGACGACGCGAAGATCACCGACGACTACCCGAAGTACGCCGGCATGGATCGCTACGAGGCAAGAAAGGCTATCGTCGCCGATCTCGAAGCCGAGGGCGCGCTCGAAAAGATCGAGGATCATGTTCATAACGTAGGTACCTGCTACCGCTGTTCGACAACGGTCGAGCCGCGTGTGTCAAAGCAGTGGTTCGTTAAGATGAAGCCGCTCGCAGGCCCCGCTATCGACGCGGTTAAAAACGGCGAGACGGACTTCGTTCCCCCTCATTTTGAGAAAACATATTTCCATTGGCTCGAAAATATCCGCGACTGGTGTATTTCCCGTCAGCTTTGGTGGGGTCATCAGATCCCGGCGTTCTACTGCGACGACTGCGGCGAGATCGTTGTTACAAAGGAAAATTCCGCAGTCTGCCCGAAGTGCGGCAAGGCTATGCGCCAGGATCCCGACACGCTCGATACATGGTTCTCGTCGGCGCTGTGGCCGTTCTCTACGATGGGCTGGCCCGA
>OMPZ01000013.1 GCA_900313125.1 uncultured Eubacteriales bacterium
AGGTATAATGTTAAATTGCAAGGTTGTATACCCGAAAGGAGGGGTTAGTATGCTGAGAACATATCAGCCGAAGAAGCTTCACAGAAAGAAGGAGCACGGTTTCAGAAAGAGAATGGCTGACCGCAACGGTCGCAAGGTTCTGGCTCGCCGCAGAGCAAAGGGCAGAAAGAGACTTACATACTGATGCTCTAAAGACAATACCTGACAGTTATGGCAAGGTATATCTTCATAAATGAGGATATACCTGTTTACGCTGTCAAGATCTTTACTCGTGATCTAAGATGGATACGGCGATGACCGTCGCGCTGTCAAGGCGCTGCCGCCAAAGCTTTTGCCGTATTGTCAGCGGCAGCATTTTTGCGCCGCGTGCTGAAATTTTTGGGGTTTAAGGTTATGGCTGTTCTGAGTACGATAAAGGAAAATAATACCTTCAGACGGCTGTACAGGAGCAAGAAGTGCTATGTATATCCGCAGATCGTCGTTTACGCGGCGAAGAATCGTCTGGGCGAGTTTCGCTACGGCATCACCACAAGCAAAAAGGTGGGCAACGCCGTGGAGCGCAGCAGATGCAGACGCGTGATAAGAGCGGCGCTTTTTGAGTATGCCGACGCGCTGTCAAAGCAGGATAAGGGCTATGACATCGTTATTGTAGCGCGCAAAAGGACGGCTTTTGTCAAATCGACCGAGCTTGTGGCGCCTATCGGCGACAGTCTAAGGCGCGCCGGGATAATTGAGTGACGAGAAATGAAAAAGCTGGTAATATGGCTTATCAGGTTCTATCAGAAATATATTTCGCCGCTGTCGGCTCCGTGCTGCCGGTTTTCGCCGAGCTGCTCGCAATACGGTATTGAAGCCGTCGAGCGTTTCGGAGTGATACGCGGTCTGGGGCTCACTATTTGGCGCATACTCAGGTGTAATCCGTGGAATCCGGGCGGATTTGACCCTGTTCCCGAAAAAACAAACAAAAAAAGAAAATACAAGTTTATTGAATATAAAGCTGTAAAGAACAAGGGAAAGAGATAATTACAGACCGACGCCGCCTTTTAGGTTTTCTAAAATTTTGTGGTATATTATTTTGTGTTGTACGGTGCGGTCGAAAGGGCAGTTAAATGACAGGTTTATTTGAATCTTTGGGTTATATTTTCGGATATTTGCTTTGGTTCGCTTACGGTCTTGTTAAGAATTTCGCGGTCGCGATCCTTATCTTCACCGTAATTCTGAGAGCTCTCCAGTTTCCGCTTCAGATAAAAAGCCAGAAATCTATGGCGGGAAGTATGAGACTCCAGAAAAAGCAGCAGGAGATCCAGGAAAAATACGGCAAAGACAGAGACAAGGTAAACGAGGAGCTTTCAAAGCTGTATGAGAAGGAGAACATCAGCCCCACAAGCGGCTGTATGACCTCAATTATACCGATGTTCCTCTTGTTCGGCGTTTATTACGCTATCAGAAATCCGCTCACAAACACGCTGCACATCGCTAAGGACAGCGTAAACGCGGCACTTTCGTTTGCAAAGGGTCTGCCGGTGGTAGGCTCCAACATAGAGGGCTACTACGGTCAGATCAGCTTTATGAGCCTCTATTCCGACGTTAAGAACAACGCCGACTTTATCGCTCATACAGGCTTTTCAGATGCTGATATCGGCAAGCTCGACCAGTTCGCGAACGGTTTTAAATTATTTGGACTGAACCTGCTTGATATGCCCAGTTCGCACGGTTTTTGGTCGGTATTCATTCTTTTCCCGATACTGTGCTTTGTAACGAGCTTTGCAACAAGTCTCGTTTCGATGAAGATGAACGGGCAGAGTCTGAGCCTTAAGGGGCAGCAGGGCTGCATGAATTCGATGTTTCTGCTCATGCCGCTGATGTCGGCATGGATCGCATATTCGGTACCTGCCGCTATCGGCTTGTACTGGATCTATTCAAGTGTGATCGGTTTTATTACGACTATTATCATCCATAAGTTTTATAACGCTCAGGCGCTTACGGCGCAGGACGAGGCAAGGCGCATCGCCTACCTTGAAGAAAGTGAGCTTAGCGTCAAAAAGCTCGCAAGAGCTTACACCGCCGAGACTAAGCCTACGCTTACCAAGAGTAAGCCGCAGGGCTCGGGAAAATCGGGCGGAAAGAAAAAGAAGAAAAAATAATTGCCGGTGCTTTGCGGCAATGGAAGAAGTGAGGTGTCAGGTGTGATTAAAGAGGCGTTTGGCAAAGGTGACACAGTAGAAGAGGCTCTCGCGCAGGCTTGTCAGGAGCTTGGCGTTGAAACAGAGAGCGCAGAGTACGAGATAATCAAAGAGCCTAAGGAGAAAAAATTCGGTATTTTTGGCGGCAGCCCGGCAGAGGTGCGCGCTTACATCACGGTTACACCGGCGGCTGCGGCAAACGAGTATGTAAAGAACATTCTCGCCTGCATGGGACTTGAGGATATCGAGACAGAGGTAACGGAAAACGAAAATACTGCCGAGATCAATCTTTCCGGCGACGACGTTGGCTTTGTTATCGGCAGACGCGGCGAGACTCTTGACGCGCTGCAGTATCTTGCAGGTCTGGTCGCTAACCACGTTGACAATCAGTATTACAGGATCACGATCAATACGGGCAACTACAGAGAAAAGAGAGAGGAAACTCTCGAGAGACTCGGTAAGAAGCTCGCGATAAAGGCTATCAAAACGGGTAAAAACGTCAACCTTGAGCCTATGAATCCGTATGAGAGAAGGATAATCCATACGGCTGTTCAGGGTGTCAACGGCGCGATCTCCTTCTCCGAGGGCGAGGATCTCGAACGTCACGTTGTTATCGCTCCCGACCCGAAGAACCCTGTTAAGCCGAGAAGGAACTACAACCGTGACGGCAGACGCGGCGGCAGAGGAAACGGCCGCGGCAACGGCGGCAGAAGAAATCAGGGCGGCTACAAGAGACAGACTACTCCCTATAAGGAAAACTTCGAGAGAAAGCCGTATCAGAACCGCTACAACAAGCCCACAGACGACGAGATGATAACGACATCTTCTTCGACGTTCAGCCAGAGAAGCCCGATCGAAAAGGCAGGACTTCCGCTGTTCTCTAAAATAGAGAAGAAGATCGACGAATAAACAAAATAATAAACTCCCTCGTTTATCGGGAGCATCTAAACAGCGAAGGCTCTCGAACCTTCGCTGTTTTTTATTTTTTAGGGGAGATGTATATGGAGAAGAACAAAAAAGAGCCTGTAAGATTTTACGGCGTGAGACTGAGTTGGTATCTGATCGCTTACGCGCTGATGACTGTGACAGGTATTTTTATTTCGTGCATCGGAGAAAGCGACGGCGGAGGGATGACTGAGCTGTTCCTTATATTTTTGGGCTTGATCTTTTTGATCTTCGGCGGCGGTGCTGCGGTAATATCAGTTTTGACCACTCTCGCAGTCATTTTCTTTTTTAAGGATAAAAAGAAAATAATTCCAAATGTATTTTTTACTCTTTTATCGGCAGCATATATTATCTCTATTATCTTAAGTGCATATAGTGTAAGACATTTATCCTTTTCAATACCGGGATAATACAATAATTTTATAATAAATATATGGTGAAATTAAATGAGTTTGTTTAATAATGATGTTATAGCCGCTATATCTACTCCGGTAGGTGTCGGCGGCATAAGTGTGATCCGTGTGTCGGGCAAGTCGGCGATCGAAACGGCTGACAGCGTTTTCAGATCGGTCAGCGGAAAAAAGCTGTCGGAACTGAAGGGGTACTCCGCGTTGTTCGGAAAGATCTATGACGGCGAAGAACCGCTCGATGAAGCTGTCGTTACGGTATTCAAAGCGCCGCACAGCTATACGGGCGAGGACGTTGCGGAGATCTCGTGCCACGGCGGAATGTACATTACGAATCAGGTCTTGCGTACTGTTTTGAAAAACGGCGCGCGCCTTGCAAACCCCGGTGAGTTCACGGAACGCGCGTTCCTTAACGGAAAGATAGATCTTACTGAATCGGAAGCTGTGATGGATATTATCTCAGCAAAGGGCAAGGCCGCGGCGCGTTCCGCTCTCGGCATAAAAGAGGGCAGGCTTCGCGCGGAGATAGACGAGGTGAAGTCGCTGCTATTAAACGAAGCGGCGCATCTTTCGGCTTGGGCGGATTACCCCGAGGAGGATATCCCCGAGGTCTCGAACGACGTACTTTTCAACAATCTGAGCGATGCTTGTGGAAAACTCGGCGCGCTTTTGAAAAATTACGACTGCGGTAAGGCTGTCAAGCAGGGGATAGATACGCTCATCATCGGAAAGCCGAACGTCGGAAAGTCAACGCTGATGAATTTTCTCACCGGCGCGCAAAAAAGCATAGTGACCGACATTCCCGGAACGACGCGCGATATCATCGAAGAAACGGTCGTTATCGGCAGCGCGGTGCTTATTCTGTCGGATACGGCAGGGCTGCGAGATTCAGACGATCCGATAGAGAAAATCGGCGTCGAGCTTGTCAAAAAGAGAATAAACTCCTGCGGGCTTGCGCTCGCCGTGTTCGACGCGTCGCGTCCGCTTGACGACGATGATATGAGTATGCTCGAGCTGCTTGGAGACGTGCCGTCGGTCGCCGTAATAAATAAGACCGATCTTGACTGCGTTATCGACACGGAGTTTATCAAGTCGAGAGCCGACAAGTGCGTATTCATTTCCGCGTCTAACGGCGACGGAATGGACGAGCTGACTCAGGCTGTCGAAAGTCTGACTGGCGCGGCTGATTTTGATGAAAACGCGGCTACGCTCTCGAACGAGCGTCAGTATCAATGCGTCACTCGTGCGCTCGCGCCGCTTGAAGAAGCTCTCGACGCCGTTAAAATGGGAATAACACTTGACGCTGTTACGGTGCTGATCGAGGAGTCGATACAAAACCTTCTTGAGCTTACGGGCGAGCGCGCGGGCGACGAGATCGTACACAATGTTTTTTCGAGATTCTGCGTAGGAAAGTAGGGAATTTTAGTGAGTTATTTTGCCGGAAAATACGACATAGCAGTTATCGGCGCAGGTCATGCGGGAATCGAGGCGGCGCTTGCTGGCGCGAGACTCGGCTGCAAAACTGTCGTGTTTACAATAAATATGGACGCGGTGGGCAACTGTCCGTGCAACCCGTCGATCGGCGGTACGGCTAAGGGTCATCTTGTCCGCGAGATAGACGCGCTCGGCGGCGAAATGGGTAAGACCGCCGACGAATGTATGCTGCAAATGAGAATGCTCAACCGCGGCAAAGGTCCTGCCGTTCATTCTCTGCGCGCACAGATAGACAGACGAAAATACAGCGAGGTAATGAAGCACAAACTCGAAACTCAGCAAAATCTGGAGCTGCATCAGGCCGAGATAGTCTCCGTGAGGAAATGCGGCGATGTGTGGAAGCTTGAAACGCGAATGGGTGCGGAGTACGAATTTAAAGCGGTGGTAATAGCTACGGGAACGTATCTCGGCGGCAGGATATTTGTCGGCGAGGTTTCGTACGAGAGCGGTCCTGACGGTATTTTCCCGGCGACATTTCTCGGGCAGTCGCTCAAAGACCTCGGTATTTCACTTCGCAGGTTTAAGACGGGAACTCCGGCGCGTGTTCTCAGGTCGAGCATAGATTTCTCCGACCTTGAAGAGCAGAGGGGCGACGAGCCTGTCGTACCGTTTTCTTACGACACAGAGGAATTGCCCGAAAACAAGGTAGTTTGTCACGTCGGTTGGACGAACGAAAACACAAAGCAGATAATTCTCGACAACATTCACCGTTCGCCGCTTTACAGCGGTGTTATACACGGCGTAGGGCCGCGCTACTGCCCGAGTATCGAGGATAAGATCGTGCGTTTTTCAGACAAGGAGCGTCATCAGCTTTTCATCGAGCCGTGCGGCGAAAACACGGAGGAAATGTACCTCCAGGGAATGTCGTCGTCGCTGCCGGAGGAGGTACAGCTAAAATTTTACCACTCGATAAAGGGTCTTGAAAACGTCGTGATGATGCGCTGCGCTTACGCAATCGAGTACGATTGTGCCGACCCTCTGCAAATGGACAACACGCTCGAATTTATCGAGCACAGGGGATTGTACGGCGCAGGTCAGTTCAACGGCTCGTCGGGCTACGAAGAGGCGGCGGCACAGGGACTTGTTGCAGGAGTGAACGCCGCTTTGAAGATAAAGGGCGAAGAACCGATGATACTTGACCGCGCAGGCTCGTATATCGGCACGCTTGTAGACGACCTCGTAACGAAGGGCGCGAACGACCCGTACAGAATGATGACGTCGCGCAGCGAGTACAGGCTGATACTTCGTCAGGACAACGCCGATGAACGCCTTACGCCTATCGGCAGACGGATAGGACTTATCACGGACGAGCGTTATGAAAAATTCCTGAAAAAGCAGGAGCTAAAGTCGCAGGAGCTTAAAAGAATACGCTCGACCGTCATAGCACCGTCGGAAAAGGTGAATGAGATACTTGTTTCACGTGAAACATCTCCGATAACAACAGGTGTAAAGCTTGTTGACCTTATAAAGCGTCCGCAGCTTTCATACGACGCGCTAAAGGAGATAGACAAGACGCGTCCCGAGCTTGACGCGAATATTTTCGAACAGATAGAGGTCGAGGTAAAGTACGAGGGTTACATCAAAAAGCAGCTCGCACAGGTCGAACAGATGAGACGAATGGAGACAAAGCGTCTGCCTATCGACCTCGATTACAAAGAGATACAGGGGCTGCGTCTTGAAGCGCAGGAAAAGCTCAACAAGGTACACCCGACAAATCTCGGTCAGGCGAGCAGGATCTCCGGCGTCAGCCCTGCGGATATCAGCGTGCTCGTTATATGGCTGTCAAAATGAGGTGAATTATGAAAAAGCTTGTAAACTACTGCAATGAGATCGGCGTGACGCTCGACGATAAGGCTCTTGATAGGTTTGAGAAATACATGAACATAGTTATCGAGTGGAACGAAAAAATAAATCTCACCTCTATCACCGACAGAGATGAGTTTATCGTAAAGCATTTTTGCGACAGCCTTTCGCTGCTCGGAATGCTCGATCTTGAAAACGGCGCGTCTATGATAGATATAGGCACGGGCGCGGGTTTCCCGGCAATACCGCTGAAGATCGCGCGTCCCGACCTGAATATCACGATGCTCGACAGCCTTAATAAACGAATGGTGTTTATCAAGGAACATGTACTGCCCACACTCGGTCTTGAAGCCGAGGTGATACACGGCAGGGCAGAGGAGCTTTCCAAAACGAAGGAGTACAGAGAAAGCTTTGACTTCGCTGTCAGCCGCGCCGTTGCGAATCTTTCCGCGCTGTCGGAATACTGTATTCCGTTCGTAAAGGTCGGCGGAACGTTCGCCGCAATGAAGGGACCCGACTGTAAAGAAGAGGTCGGCGCAGCCGAAAACGCGATCGAAACGCTCGGCGGCGAGCTTTCCGATATTCTTTCCTTTAAGCTGCCCGACGACAGCGGACGATGTATCGTAGTCATTGATAAAACAGAAAAGACCCCTGCGAAATATCCGCGCAGGGGAGTGAAGATAAACAAAAGTCCGCTTTAATGCGGTAATTTTCCAATTTAGAATTATCACATTAAATTTCACAAATGTGAAAAGCAATGTGAAGTCATTTTCAGACACTATATAACAAGCCCTCGTCTTTTTTGACGAGGGCTTGAGCTATTATTACTTTTTCTTGCCGCCGGACATCATAAACACTATCAGCAGCCAGATAACCGGGAGGACTATCGACCATACAAGTGTTGATTTCTTTTCGCCTTCGCTCCACTTTATAACGGTGTTTTTCGGATTGTTGGGATCAACATAGATAACGATCACTTCGTCTTCGGAATAATGCTTTGTGTTGTTTTTGCTGTCTATGTATTCTTTTCCTTTGTAAGTGTAAGAGTACTTTGCGTTGTAGTGAGTTTCCGTTTCAACGATGCCGTCCTCGTCCTGACTGGTAGTCTCGTAAGATGTGACCTCGGTCACGGTGGCGTCTGCTATCTCGTATGTTTCCTCAACCTTCAGATAATCTACATAGCTTGAAATGAAAGCAAACTCCGCCGAGCCTAAAATAAAAGTAAGGAAAACAAACATAAATATTTTTATGCAGCCCCTGCCTTTTTTCTTTTCAGGAGTCGGGTCCACCGCGTCTGTTTGTTGGATCGGCTGGTTATAATTCTGCTGATACATAGGCGCAGTCTGGTAATTTGTATACTGCGGATACTCGGTATAGCTCTCTATCCCCTGAGCTGCAGCCTGTGCCGCCATTTGCTCCATGTTGAGATAACCGTTTTTCAGAATGTTGAATACTCTGATCGCGTATTTTATCACAGCGGCTATGCCGAGAATTATCGCGAAGATTATCAGCACGGGCTTGCTCCACCCCGGAACTGTGAAACCCATCTTGTCACCGAGGAACGGCAAAAGCTTGCCGACCGATACAGCAAAAGCTATAACAATTAGTATCCTGACAACGAAGCCCCATATTATCTGCCCGATAATGTGCTGCACGGGGTCGTTGACCGATTTGTTTTTATTCGCCATAACGCCACTTCCTTTAATTTTCATTTAACTATAGTAAACGACATAAACAATCTTACTTAGAGTGGTGCCCGAAGGGGTGCGGGGGCGACCGGAAAGCCCCCGCAATCGTTTGATAATACTCCCAAGCAGGGGAATTAATGTCGTTTACTATAAATTATATTAGAAATAATATTCCGTGTCAACCGCGGTAAAAAATTTTTCGAGCGTCATGTTTCGACATGATGTTCCGCACGCACGCGGTATAATATATACACAGACAAAACACAGGTGAGCTTATGAAGGATACCGTGAAAGCAGAAAACAGGATCGTGATGATACCGGTGTTTCTCATTTCATCCGCCGCAGTCGGCTGTGAGCGCGGATACTCGCGCGAAAACCTGAGCGCGCTTTCAAAGAGCATTGAAAAAAACGGTATACTCCAGCCTATAACCGTCCGCGATGTCGCAAATAACGAGTTTGAGCTTGTCTCGGGCGAAAGGCGTCTGCGCGCCGCTGTTATGGCGGGTCTGACAAAGGTGCCGTGCATAATCCTTCACTGCACAAAAAGGCAGTCTGCCGTGTACAGTCTCGTTGAAAATATCCAGCGCGAAGGACCTGATATTTTCGAGAGGGCAGAGTCTATCCGCGCTCTTACGGAATACTACGGCTTTTCCAAAGAGCAGGTATCAACACAGCTCGGTATGCCGCAGAAAACGGTGAATGAGAATCTTGCTATTCTTGCGTTTTCAAAAAAGGAACGCGGCGTAATACTGAGTGAAAGGCTGACATTCCGGCAGGCGGCAGAGCTTATAAAAATAACCGACAGCCGGAAAAGAAAAAACGCCATCACAAAAGCCGTCAAAGGGGAGCTTTCTGAAAACGAAACGGCGCAGCTTGTTGAGAGCATTTTGTCTCCGAAAGCATCGCCAAAGGCTCACAAAATCATATTTAAAGATCTGCGGCTGTTTTCAAATACGATAGAGCACGCGGTTTCAACAATGAAAAGCTCGGGTATATCCTCGGAGCTTACCAGAACGGAAGACGATTCCTTCATAGAATTTCGCATAAGGATCGCGAAACATTAATACAGCTTACTCCTTTCTATATCCATATACACATTTCTTCATACCCTGTTCCGAGGGAGAGATCCCGAGGAGACAAGCGATCGGGCAGTTTTTTTGCTGTCCGATCGCTTGTTTTATTGAATTTTAGTATTATATGTTTCACGTGAAACATCAGATGATCCTTGAATTTATTTGTTTCATGTGAAACTATTGAAAATTACAGCATGAAATGATATAATCATAATGGAAAGAAAAAGAAATGAAAGAAAGGATGTCGCCAAAATGGGTAAAATTATTGCGATAGCCAATCAGAAGGGCGGCGTAGGCAAGACAACTACAGCCGTAAACCTTTCGGCAGGGCTGGGAATGCTCGGCAAAAAGGTGCTGCTCGTAGATATCGACCCGCAGGGCAACGCCACGAGCGGTGTGGGCATTGACAAACGAGCCACAAAACACAGTACATACGATATCTTTGTCGAGGGTCTCAGCGGAAAAGAGGTCGTCGTAAAAACACAGTTCGATAACCTGCATCTTTTGCCGTCAAGTCTCGATCTTGCCGCGGCTGAGCTTGAGATCGCTGACAAAAAGCACCGTGAGGCCATACTTAAAAACGCCGTTATCCCGATGCGCGGCAGCTATGATTACATAATTATCGACTGTCCGCCGTCGCTTGGTCTTATCACCGTAAACGCGCTGTGCCTTTGCGACACGATACTCGTGCCTATTCAGTGCGAATATTACGCGCTGGAGGGTTTGTCTCAGCTTATGAATACCGTAAGGCGAGTAAAGCGACAGTACAACGAGCATATCGAAATAGAAAGCGTACTGCTCACAATGTACGACGGCAGACTCAACCTCACTCAGCAGGTAGTTGAGGAGGTAAAGCGTTTCTTCCCGAGAAAGGTTTTCAATACGGTGATACCGCGTTCAGTTCGATTGAGCGAAGCGCCGAGCTTCGGCACGCCGATCATGTACTACGATAAATCGGGCAAGGGCAGCGCGGCGTATATGGATCTTGCGCGCGAAATAGACGCAAAAAACTGATTTAAAACTATTCATTATAAAAACTAAAGAGGTGAGAATATGGCAATGAAAAAAGGTGGTCTTGGCAGAGGACTGGGCGAGATATTTCTTCAAAACGAAAGCGAAGATCAGAACAGCACGGTAACGCTGAAAATTTCCGAGATCGAGCCTAACAGAAAGCAGCCGCGCCGCGATTTTGACCCGGAAACGCTCAGAGAGCTTTCCGACTCTATCGAACAGCACGGCGTTATACAGCCGCTCGTTGTTCGTCCCCTTCTTGACGGAGGATATGAGATAGTAGCGGGCGAGAGACGTTTCCGCGCTGCGAGAATGGCAGGGCTTACACAGGTACCCGTTGTTATAAGAGAGCTTACCGATTCTCAGTCGATGGAGCTTGCACTTATAGAGAATCTTCAGCGTGAGGATCTTTCCGACCTTGAGCTTGCGATGGGCTACGACTCGCTTATCAAGGAATACGGCATGACTCAGGAGCAGGTAGCGGAAACGGTAGCGAAATCACGTTCCGCGGTCGCGAACACGCTGAGACTGATGAAGCTCCCCGACGCGGTCAAAACTATGCTCACGAACGGAGATATAACCTCCGGCCACGCAAGGGCGCTGCTCGGTCTTAACGATCCCGATATGATCGAAAAGACTGCCGACGAGGTGATCGAAAACGGGCTGAGCGTTCGCGAAACGGAAAAGCGTGTGCAGTTCCTAAATAAGCTGGGCGATCAGGAAGAAGAGGAAGAGCAGCCGAAAGAGAAGATCGACCGCAGACCGCAGTATTACCGCGAGGTAGAGCTTTCACTCTCCGAAAGCTTCGGCAGAAAGGTCTCCGTTAATCAGAAAAACAAGAACAGCGGCACGCTCGTGCTTGAATTTTACGGCGAGGACGACCTCAAAGAGCTGATGAAAAAGTTCAGAGATGATATATAATGAACTTGAAGTTTATGAAAGCATTGGCTCTTCTCGACAGGGGCAGATATGATCTGGCTGAGGTCAACATCAAATCAGCAATAAGCGAATGCAATGAGATCTTTGAAGTAATACCAATGAAGGCTTGCTATGCGGAGCTTCTGTGTGAGTCGGAACGATATAGTGAGGCGCTGAGTATTGCGGAATCTATTCTCGAAAATTCGGAAGCCGAGGAGAATTACGATCTGATCTCGGAGTTTAACACGGCAAGATATATAAAGGATTATATCAACAGTAAAAAGATCAAAGGAGATAATACACAATGATAGACATTAAATTTTTGAGAGAAAACCCGGATGCTGTTCGTGAGAATATCAAGAAAAAATTCCAGGACAGCAAGCTGCCGCTCGTTGACGAGGTGATCGAGCTTGACGATCAGCGCAGAGCAACTCAGCAGAAGGCAGACGGACTCAGAGCCGACAGAAACAAGTACTCAAAGCAGATCGGCGCGCTTATGGGTCAGGGCAAGAAGGACGAAGCAGAGGAGATGAAAAAGCTCGTAACGGAGAAATCCGAGGAGCTTGCACGCCTTGAGGAGCTTGAAACAGAGCTTGCCGAGAAGGTAACTAAGATCATGATGACGATCCCGAATATCATCGATCCGAGTGTTCCTATAGGTAAGGACGACAGCGAAAATGTTGAGGTACAGCGTTACGGCGATCCGTTCGTTCCCGATTTTGAGATACCCTACCACACCGATATAATGGAAAAGCTGGGCGGCATCGACCTCGACAGCGCGCGCAAAGTTGCCGGCAACGGTTTCTATTATCTTATGGGCGATATCGCGAGACTTCATTCTGCTGTCATCGCTTATGCGCGTGACTTTATGATTGACCGCGGCTTTACATACTGCGTTCCTCCGTTTATGATAAGAAGCAACGTTGTAACGGGCGTTATGAGCTTCGCGGAGATGGACGCCATGATGTACAAGATCGAGGGCGAGGATCTTTATCTTATCGGAACGAGCGAGCACTCCATGATCGGAAAGTTCATCGACACGGTAATAAAAGAAGAAGAGCTGCCGAAAACGCTCACAAGCTATTCGCCCTGCTTTAGAAAAGAGAAGGGCGCGCACGGCATCGAGGAGCGCGGCGTTTACAGAATACACCAGTTTGAAAAGCAGGAAATGATCGTTGTCTGCAAGCCCGAGGACAGCAAGATGTGGTTTGATAAGCTCTGGCAGAACACGGTAGATCTTTTCCGTTCGCTTGATATCCCCGTTCGCACGCTTGAATGCTGCTCAGGCGACCTCGCAGACCTCAAGGTAAAGAGCATCGACGTTGAGGCATGGTCGCCGCGTCAGAAGAAGTACTTCGAGGTAGGTTCATGCTCGAACCTCGGCGACGCTCAAGCAAGACGTCTCAAGATCAGAGTATCTGCCGGCAAGCAGAAGTATTTCGCTCACACGCTCAACAACACGGTAGTTGCTCCGCCGAGAATGCTCATCGCGTTCCTTGAGAACAACCTCAACGAGGACGGCTCTATCCGTATCCCCGAGGTACTCAGACCTTACATGGGCGGCAAGGATGTTATAAAATAATTATCATTTAACGATTTAATCAGAGGGACTTCAATGGAAGAGTTATATACATATTGTCTGCCCGACAAGAAAAAAGCGAAGTTCATGGCTTTTTATATGTGTGCGATGGCGATACCTATTGCCGCATTTGGATTTTTCGGAGGAGCGCTCAGATCAAGCTCCTCCTCCGACAGGACGCTGCCGATCTTTTTCATCATGCTGTGCCCGATAACGGCATGGATATTATATTGGAAAATGTACGGTTCAAAGAAAAAGGATCTCGAAAAATGCATAAAAGCCTGCGGTAAAAAAGGTCTTTCCGAACAGGCTGTATTGAACGACTTTCGCGTAAGCAGACCTCATTTTGACGGTCAGCTCCGGGTGGGGCAGTACCTTCTGTTTCCGAAAGGAAAGGGCTACATATTCCGTTATGACGAGATAGAGTCTCTCGGTATAAAACGCATAAACACAAACTATACCTCCGGCGACTCGGCAACGAACACATATCTCGAAGCGAAGCTGCGCCATGAATTCTATGAGATTTGCAGGATCGACAACTGCACAAATCAAAATGTTCAGGTCTCTCAGTTCGCGAATTTCATTTCCGTGAAAGCACCGAATATACGGCTGCAGCAGGGCGAGCGAGTATTTACAAAGCGCGTGGACGATACGTCTGACGACGGCGACGACGGCGATACCTATTACCCCGACGATTGATATCTCATAATGCTTGCCCAAATGATCTATCGTCAAAGATCCGTGGAATGCAGAAATGAATAAGATCTATAAATATGCACTTCCAAACAAGAATGTCCTATATATAGTGATAACGGTATCGGCTGTTTTGGCAGGAGAGTGATTTTTCAAAAAATGAAAGCGCCGTATATTAGGATAAACATGACGTTTGTTCAAACCAGAACCTATCACGATTATAAACTAACACCTCCTAAGCCGGACGATGATTGACAGGGAAAACATTACAAAAAGGGAAGAGCGCCGCGCGGTGTTCTTCCCTTAATAGTTTATACCGGTTCCTGAATTACATACAAAAAACGTGCTTGCCGATAGTAAGCATTATCGGGCGCGAGCGTATCCAGCGGCTCGTTGCCGTGACGGGGTTGTAGTAGTAGATGCAGCCGTTCGAGGGGTCCCAGCCGTTGAGCGCGTCTACTGCGGCACGCTTGCTCGACTCCGCGACGGGCTGGTTTATCTGACCGTCGTCAATGCAGGAGAACGCGCCGCTCTGGTAAACGACGCCGGCTATCGTGTTCGGGAAGGAAGGGTGCTCCACTCTGTTGAGTATCACGGCGCCTACAGCGACCTGACCCTCATACGGCTCGCCGCGCGCTTCCGCCGAGATAGTGCGCGCAAGCAGATCTACCTCGCTCTGAGAGTAGCCGTAATTGTTCGAGCTGCCCGACAAGCCGAGGTACAGAAGCGTTTTTGATCCTGCTATACCGTCGGGCGTAAGACCGACGCTTTTCTGAAACGCCACGACGGCGTTTTTTGTCTGCGAGCCGTATACGCCGTCTATCGCGCCGGAATAAAAGCCGAGCTGCTGGAGCTTCTGCTGTATCTGCGTGACCTCGCCGCCTGTCGAGCCGACCTTTGAGAGCGCGGAAACGTGAAGCCCGATAATTGCCGCGGTGAGCGAAAGCACAAGCAGCAGCGCAAGAAGAACAAATAATTTTTTCATGATCTGCCTCCGAAAAAGAATATGGTCTTATTTATTTCCTGAGAAGTAAAATTTATACGGAAAGCGCGCCGTTAAAAATAAATTTTTTGAAAAAAATTCAATTAACCACTTTATATTTTTCGCAATATATAGTATAATTGACTCGTAGGGTTTTATTCCCAAATAGATATTTTCAGGAGTGTGAATCACAATGTTAGTAAACGCTAGAGACATGCTCGTAAAGGCTAAGGCAGGTCATTACGCAGTAGGTCAGTTCAACATCAACAACCTTGAGTGGACAAAGGCTATCCTTCTCACAGCTCAGGAGCTTAATTCACCTGTTATCCTCGGTGTATCCGAAGGCGCAGGCAAGTATATGACAGGCTTTAAGACCGTTGCTGCAATGGTAAAGGCTATGGACGAGTCTCTCGGCATCACAGTTCCGGTCGCTCTTCACCTTGACCACGGCACATACGAGGGCTGCTACAAGTGCGTAGAGGCAGGCTTTACTTCGATCATGTTCGACGGCTCGCACTATCCGTTTGAAGAGAACCTTGCAAAGAGCAAGGAGCTCGTTAACGTAGCTCACAACCTCGGTCTTTCGATCGAGTGCGAGGTCGGCTCTATCGGCGGCGAAGA
>OMPZ01000122.1 GCA_900313125.1 uncultured Eubacteriales bacterium
AGCGTGACCGCGTTCATACCCTTCGCGGAGATACGCGCTTCCGTTTCGGCAAGCTCGGCTTTCGTCTGGATATACTCCGGGTCGGCGGTAAATGCTGCCGCCGCCTCCGCCTTCTGCTCGTCGGTGAGCGTTTCGTCGCCGTTTATCGCCGCGAGCGAAGCGTCAAGCTCGTCGCTCTTCGCCTTAAGATCGGAATACGAAGTGCTCAGCGAATTTAACTCACCGTACTCCTCCGTGAGCCTTTCCTTTCGCGACATCACCTCGTGTATCGCCTTTTGCAGCTCCTTCATGAGCGGGAGCATCTGTTCTATCTGCTGCTTTTGCTCGGTCATTTCGGCGATCGTGTCGATAAGCGTGAGCTTCGTTTCAAGCAGCTCGCGCTCCTTTGAGGATATTTCGACCTCAGCCGCCGTAAGCTGCTCTGCAAGCTCGTCATGCGCCTTGTTCAGCTCTTCCTTGCCCTTTTCGATCTCGCCCTTGCCGTCCTTTGCCTTTTGCAGACCGTCCTCAAGCTGAGACTTCGCGTTGTCGAGCGTTTCCTCCGCGTCCTTGAACTGGTCAAGTACCGCGTCGTGTATTTTTTTGTTTACCTTTTCTATTTTGTCCTCGTTGATAACGACCTCGAGCGTCTGCTCGATAACGCCGCCGACAGATACGCTCGCAACGCCGTTTATGCCCTCGAGCTTGTTTTCGAGCGTTTCGGTGGTGAACTCCGATATCTCGTAGATATCGCTGTTGTCACGGCTGATAGCGACTATCGCCACGGGCAGCATATTAGGGTTGATCTTCATGGTGTAGGGCGTTCCGACCTTGTCGTCCCACGCGCCGGAAAGCTGCGTGAGCTTGCTGTTTATATCGACCGACACGGAATCCATGTTGGCGTCCTCGGCAAACTCGACCATGACCATAGAGTAGTTTTCCGACGAGCTCGACTGCAGCTCGACCACGTTATCGAGCGTCGCCATCGCCTGCTCAAGCGGCTTTGTAACGGTGGTCTCGACCTCCTCCGGCGACGCGCCGATGTACGTCGTCACGATGATGACGTACGGAAATTCCATGCTCGGAAAAAGGCTCGGCGTCATTTCCGTATACGATACCACGCCAAGCACGATGACCAGCACCACGGCGACAAGCACCGTGAGCGGTTTTTTTACGCTGTATTTAGTAAACATCAAAGCATCACTCCGCTGCGGAATCATGTGCATTTATACAAAGCTAAATATTTTAAGATCCCAATTCTTTGTAAAGCTCAACAAAATTCCATGATTTTTTCATAATCACCCAGTATAAAAAAATTATACATTACGGAAACACGGAAAAAGTTAAATTACTGTAAATATTAGCCGTGTAAAACCCGACGAAATTAGATATTTTTATCGCCGGATTTATATATATAATGCAAGGCTGCCCATTCGATGCGGTAGCATCATAGGCAGCCCTCGTTTATTTTTCTTCGTGGAAATATTTGTATACCGCGTCGGCGGCGTTTTTTGTCATGGTCGGAGCGGCTTCGAGCTCTTCAAGCTCCGCCTCTTTGATGTTCTTTATCGAGCCGAAATGCTTGAGCAGGTTTTTAGCGCGCGTTTTTCCTATGCCCTCTATATCGGTGAGCGAGCTCTTGAACGCGCTGCTGCTGCGGCGCTGATGGTGGTAGCCTATCGCGAAGCGGTGTACCTCGTCCTGAATCTCCGTCACGAGCTTGAACGTGCTGCGGATAGACTTCAGCTCTATCTCGCCCTGACCGTCTGTGATGGCGCGTGTGCGGTGCTTGTCGTCCTTGACCATGCCGAACAGCGGAACATTTATCTTCATAGCGTCAAGCACGGGGCGAACGGCGGATATCTGCCCCTTGCCGCCGTCAAGCAGGATAAGGTCGGGCAGTCTGCCGAAGCCCTCGCCCGTGTCTTTGAGCTTATAGTACTCCTCAAAGCGGCGTGTCAGCACCTCGTTCATCGACGCGAAGTCGTCCTGCCCCTCGAAGGACTTTATCTTAAACTTTCTGTATGCCGACTTGAGCGGTCTGCCGCCCTCAAAAACGACCATTCCGGCGACGTTTTCCGTGCCGGCAAGGTTCGAGATATCGTAAGACTCGATGTACATCGGCACCTTGTCAAGCCCGAGCAGGTCGCCCAGCTCCTTCAAAACGGCGTACTGCTTACCCTGGCTGTTTTTCCGCTGCGCGAGCACCTCGGCGGCGTTGCTGCGGCACATATTGACGAGCGCCAGACGTTCGCCGCGCTGCGGCGCGAAAAGCTCGGTTTTTCTGCCGTTTTTCTCGGTGAGCCAATCGTTTATCGCCGCGGCGTCGTCAAGCTCGCGGTCTATCGTCACGCAGGGCGGTATTTTTTCCCTGCCGGAATAATACTGGATAAGGAACTCTGAGAACGCCGTGTTCTCCTCGCCGATGTCCCTGATAACGAACGTCTCGCGGTCGTAAAGCTTTCCCTCTGAAAAGCGGAACACCTGAAAGCAGCCGTCCGCGCCGTCTGTAAACAGCGCGATAACGTCCTGCTCACGCACCTTCGCGGCGACGACCTTTTGCTTGTCGCTCATGCGCTTTACGGCGGTTATCCTGTCGCGGATCTTCGCGGCGCGCTCAAACTCAAGGTTTTCCGCCGCTTCGTTCATCTCGCGTTCAAGCTCCTTTACCGACAGCGACGTACCCTTTTTAAGGAAAGCGACAGCCTCGTTGATCGTCTCGTTATATTCCTCACAGGAGATCTTGCCGCGGCACAGCCCGCAGCATTGCTTGATGTGGAAGTTCAGGCACGGTCTGCCCTTTCCGAAATCCTCGGGGAATTTCTTGTTGCAGTCGGGCAGGCGAAAAATTTTCACAGCCTGATCGACTGCGTTTTTAACGTAGTACGAGCTTGTGTAGGGGCCGATAAATTCACCCGTATCGTCGGGCTTTTTCGCTTCGGTGATGCGCGGATACGGCTCCTTTGATATCTTGATGTAGCTGTACCCCTTGTCGTCCTTCAAAAGAATGTTGTAGCGCGGCTTGTGCTGCTTTATCAGGCTTGCTTCAAGCACGAGAGCTTCAAACTCGCTGTCTGTTATGATATACTCAAAATAATCGACGTTATCGACCATTCGGCGCACCTTTTCGGTGTGGTTGTTCTGCGAGCCGAAATACTGGCTGACCCTGTTTTTCAGCGCCTTCGCCTTTCCTATATAAATGATCTCCTTTTTGGCGTTGTGCATGATATAAACGCCCGGCTCGAGCGGCAGCTTCATTGCACGTTCGCGCAGCTCCTTCATTTTTGGATTCACGGTACACCTCCCTGTATATCATCAATGTCGTCACATATCGCTCTGTTCGTACTCAAAATACTTTTCATCGCCCGTATCGACCGTCACCTCGCCGCACGTCGCGTCGGCAAGCTGCTTTGAAAATTCCCCGAGCTTGTCTGTCTGAATGTGAAAGGTGATATGCGCGTCGGTGTCAAACTGCGTGTCGTCGACAACGCCGCCGCACGACGGCACGAGCGCGCTGACCTTGCCGTAGCGACCGTAGCTGCACGAGAGCGTACACACCGAGCAAAGGCGCATCGTGACGGGCTTTGCCGCCGCAAGTGCAAGACCTGCGCTGTGAGAATAAGCGCGAACAAGACCGCCCGTGCCGAGTAAAACGCCGCCGAAATAACGCGTTATAACGACGACCGCGTCTACAATGCCCGATTTGCGTATAGCGTCGAGCACGGGAACTCCCGCCGTGCCCTGCGGCTCGCCGTCGTCGCTGCAGCGCATGATATTATTCTCGGAGAGAACATAAGCAAAAACGTTGTGCCTTGCGTCCCAATGCTTGGAGCGCAGCTCGTTTATGAAAGTCTCCGCTTCCTCCGGCGTTTTGACGGGCTTGCAGTAGCATATAAAACGCGAACGCTTTTCAATATATTCATCGACGCCGTATTCGCGCACGGTGGTATATTCCTTTACCATAGCTGCATCTCCTTATGTTATGCGGTTAAAAAAACGCCCGTCAAAAGAAAGCTCTCTTGACGGGAATTTATATCTGATAAATCAAACAACAAGATTAAAAGAATTACTTCTGATTAAGACCGTAACGCTTGTTAAACTTGTCAACACGACCGCCTGCATCAACGAGCTTCTGCTTGCCCGTGAAGAACGGATGGCACTTTGAGCAGATCTCGACACGGATATTCTCCTTTGTTGAACCTGTCTCAATAACATTTCCGCATACGCAGGTAATTGTAGTCTGTGAGTACTTGGGATGTATATTCTGTTTCATTCTGACATTCACCTCTTTCAGCAATTCGGACTAACATTAGGATTATAACACCTTTTTTCAAAAAAATCAAGTGTTTTTGCAAGATTGTCGAAAATTTTTATTTTCTTGAGTTGCAGTAGTCGTAATATTCCTCAAGGCACATCCCAAAGCTCCTCATTTTTCGTGCGTTCTCAGTTCCGACAAAGCGGTATACCGTAAGGTCGCCGTTTATCCCGGTGATGTTCTCCTTGTCGGAGGTGTAGCGGTTGATAAAGCCGTAATTCACACCGTTTTTGTACAGCCATGTATACGTTCTCGTAGCTTCAAAATCATCGCTGCTCATATCGCTGAGCTTTACGAGCATTCCCGTGCGGTACTCGTTCTCCTTTGCGGGCGGGAATATAGCCTTCGCCCTGTTCTGCGCCTCGGCAACGGTCGCGCCGCCGTCCTCAAACTCCAGGCAAAGCGACTTGAACTGCACGTCGCACTCAGAATGTGTCATATATCCGCGCACAACGTCAAGGCGTATACCGTCGTTTTTCGCGGCGCCGATAAGTCTGTCAAGGCTATCCTTCATCAGGGCGTTGACCTTTATCTTTTCATTATAGTCGGCAAGCTTCGGTTCGACGTTCTCGCTCACGGGGAAAAGCTCGCCGCAGTACGCTATCAGCTCTTCGGACACATCGGTGTCGTATATCTGATAATACGCGCCGTCGCTGTCGCTGCTTTGATTTATCGTTACCGGGGGCGGATTTTCAGCCGCCTTCTGAAAATTGTACGCAAACAGCGCCGCCGTACCGACGATGAACACGATCATCACAAGCACGATAAAAACTCTCAGCGCCATAAGCCCCGCTGTGCTTTCCTCACGGTCGATACCGTCGTAGCTGCGGTTGACCTTTACTCTTTTTACCTTCCTGCTCATTTTTTTACACCACACTTATATAACAGATCCGGATCGCAGAGCTTTCGTTGTGATCCGTAATATTATTGTATCTTATTTGTAACCGTTTTGCAACCGCTATTTTAAAATCTTTTCCATAACTTTATGTGTACAAATGCACACATTATCGGACATAATAGAGAAAAAATTATCCTTTTCGGAGTTTTACGCAAAGCGGCGCGAAAACCTTTTGACTATCGTTTTCCTTTATGATATAATTACAATGAACAGTAATAAAAATTTAATAGCAGAAAAAAATTTAGGGTGTAACAATATGGATGTTTTTTCGATATTTACCTTGTGCGGAGGTCTTGCATTCTTCCTGTTCGGTATGAACACGCTTTCAAGCGGACTTGAAAAAATGGCCGGAGGCAAGCTTGAAGCTCTGCTCAAAAAGGCTACGTCGAATTCTTTTCTCGGGCTTCTGCTCGGTACGGCGATCACGGTAGCTATCCAGTCGTCGTCGGCAGTAACGGTAATGCTTGTCGGACTTGTCAACTCCGGTCTTATCGACCTGAGCAGGACCGTCACCGTTATCATGGGTTCGAACATCGGTAAGACCGTTATGGCGTGGATCACCAGCCTTTCGGGCATTCAGAGCGACAACTTCTTTTTGCGGCTCTGTAAGCCGGAATCGTTCTCTCCGCTGCTTGCGCTGATCGGCATTATTCTTATAATGATGGCGAAATCGGACAAGAAAAAGAGCGTCGGTACCATTCTCATCGGTTTCTCGATCCTCATGTACGGAATGATGCTGATGTCCGATTCTATGGCGCCTCTTGCCGAGAACGATAAATTCAAGCAGCTCCTGACAATGTTCTCAAATCCCGTGCTCGGTGTAATAGTCGGCGCGATATTCACGGCGATCATTCAAAGCTCGGCGGCGTCTGTCGGTATTCTGCAGGCAATCGCGATGAGCGGCAATGTCACATACGGCATGGCTATCCCGATCATCATGGGTCAGAACATCGGTACCTGCATCACCGCGGTACTCTCCTGCTTTGGCGTAAACAAAGACGCAAAGCGAGTTTCCGTGATCCATATCAGCTTTAACCTTATCGGTACGGTGTTTTATCTGACGCTGTACGTTATCATCGACGCCGTTATCGGTATTTCGTTTACGAACAACGCTATCGACGCTTTCGGCATCGCGATCGTACACAGCATATTCAACATCGCGACGCTCCTGCTGCTCTACCCCTTCAAAAAGCAGCTCGAAAAGCTCGCGTACATCGTCATCAAGGACAACCCGGACGATCAGGCTGCCCAGGAGGTCTACAGCTTCATCGACGTTCGTCTCCTTTCCACTCCGTCTGTCGCTATCAGAGAGTGCAACGCGAAGTGTAAGAAAATGGCGAACCTCGCGAAGGACACGACGATAAACTCTATGGCGCTTGTGAAGGCTTACGACGAAAAGAGCGCGAAGAAAATCGTCGAAAACGAAGATCTTCTCGATCTTTACGAGGACAAGCTCGGAACATACCTTGTTCAGCTTTCGGGTAAAAATATTTCCGAGCCGGACAACGCCAGCGTTTCGCGCCAGCTCCACACTATCGGCGATTTCGAGAGGATCGGCGACCACGCCATGAACATTCTCGAAGCTGCCGAGGAGATACATGAGAAAAAGCTCCACTTCTCCGAAAAAGCCCGCAAGGAACTTGACGTTCTGTTCAATGCGCTTACGGAGATCCTCAACACGACGATGGACGCCTACTGCGAGAACAGCGTTATGAAGGCAAAGCAGGTCGAGCCGCTCGAAGAGGTCATCGACTACATTATTCTCGAGATCAAAACGCGCCACATTCAGCGTCTGAAGCAGGGCGAATGTTCGATCGAGCTTGGATTTGTCCTCTCCGATCTTCTCACCGACTGTGAGAGAATTTCCGACCACTGCTCAAACGTAGCTATCGCGATAATCGAGACAAGTCAGCTCACCTATGACGCGCACGAATACCTCAACGTTGTAAAGCGCGCCGGCAACAAGGAATTTGAGGACGAATACGAAAGCTACAAGCAGAAATATTCGATCGAGACCTGATAAAATAGTTCCGGAAACAGCAAACGGGCGTTCAGCAAAACGCCCGTTTTTCTTTTGAAATCTTTACACAAAAAAACGTCCGACTTATGCCGGACGTTTCTTTTATCATTCATTGCCTCTGAGGTAGCGTTTGAGCCACGCCTCGGCTATGTCGATCGAAACGAACAGACCCTTTTTCGTGCCCGTTTTAACGATCCTCTTTCTCTTGCTGACGTTCGGGTCGGTCGAGATGACCTGTATCTGAACGTCCTCGGGAAGCTCAAGATCCTGATACGGCTTTTTCGATTCGACCGTCAGGCACACTATGTACTTGTCGGCAGGGTCGCCGTAGTAGATCTTATCGCCGCATCTTACGAGCGGCTTATTCTTGTAAATGAGACCTTTTGTCTGAGGCATCATTGTTCCTCCTTTTCAAAGCTGCGGCGG
>OMPZ01000272.1 GCA_900313125.1 uncultured Eubacteriales bacterium
ATACAGCTTTCTGTCGTTAAAATCGCCGCAGACAGACTCAAGCTCGCCCTCGTCGGTAACTATCCACAGGCGGTGGGTCACGCCGTCACCGTCCGTAAGCTCGATATCGGGCGCGCCGCTTGACAGCTTGTCGAGCTTGCCTATCGTTTTACCCTCTTCATCGGAATAAAGCGCGTAGATCTGGCTGAAATTGCAGTTTGTCGCCTTCATCAGGTTAAGGCGGTCCTCTTTAGCCTTTGAAAGCGTAAACTCGTGCGGAAGGATAATGCCCTTCTCAAATTCCTCGAGCTTTACCCTGACGATACAGCCCTTGACGCTTTTTCTCTCGCCGTAGGCGGTAAACTCCTCCTCGTAGATGTATAAAGCGTCCTTCTCCTCACGGATAAGTATACCTTCGTCAAACCACTTGTCAAGCAGACGGCGCGCGTCGTTGTACGGGTCGCCGCCCTTAGGCAGCTCGAGCCTTATAACGTTGTACTCGCTGCCCTCGATGTAGGCAAGACGCTGCTTTTCACTTATAATGTCGTACGGAGGGCACACTACTTTTCCTGCGCCGCCTGTTTTTTCACAGTCGAAACGCACTCCCTTAAAGCCTTTTACCAAAGCCATTTGAAAAATCACCCTTTGCGTTCAATTTTGGGAAGCTCCCATAGCTTTTATTATAGCATATACACAGCTTGATAACAATATTTTTTGAACAGATATGGAAAATTTTATAGTAAATTACTTTTTCGGCAATTTGAACATAAAAAAGTGAAAAATACTGTTGAGAAAATTTAAATAAAATATTGCAAAATGTATTAAAATTCTGTATAATGTTAAAAGGCGAATTTGTGTAATTAATTATTGGTGTTGTTAAACACTTATATTTTGTGCAGAGCGGTCAAAGTGATTTTTGTGAATATGATGTATTTTCTCATCAGCGACGTTTTCGCCTTTATCAAAGTAATATCAACAATTACTGTTTTATAAATATTTTTGATAGGAGTTGAAGGTAATGCAAGTGAAAGCATTGTCCGATGTTTTTGTAGCGTCGGGCATTGAAATGGTAGATGATGTCACCTTTACAGCCTTGTTTTACGGCTATGAGGTGAGGGGTAAGGTAAGGGTACCGTCCACTCCAATGGTAGAGTTCTACTTTTACGGCAACGTTTACATCGAGTCGCGTGAGCAGGCGGAGGGCTTCCTCGACGAATACGAGGAGAAGTTCGGTCACGCCCGCATAACGTTTACTGACAAGTACATCTCCCTGCTGCTTGATATCGGCGGTATGGAGGCTCCGCAGGTCAAAGAGCGCCTGGGCGCTGTCGGCAGCTTTATGATCTCCAACGGCTTCGGCGCGATCGCCCTGCTGCCCGAGGAGCCGGAGCCCGAGCCGGAACCCGAGCCCGAGCCGCAGCCACAGCCCCAACAGCAGAGAGGCGGCTTCCTCCAGCAGAGGCAGGCAGCACGTCAGCAGCAGCAACAGCAGCCGTCGCAGAACCCGCCGCTGCAGCATATGCAGCAGCGCCCCTCGAGGGCTCAGCAGCCCGTTTACGAGGAGCCGAAGGTACCGTTCGAGCAGCACAAGGTGCTCAAAAAGCTCACGGAGATCTTCCTCAACGGCGTAAACCAGACGAGCCACAATATGTTCACCACGCTGTACCACGGCTACAACCTTGTGGGCAAGATGCTCTCGCCGACAAAGGACGATGTAGAGATCATCTTCTACGGTCAGCTTATGAACAACGTGACCGACGAGTTTGAAGAGCTCAAGGCTACGATGAACGAAAAATACGGCAATGTGCCGATGAGAATGATAGGCGGTTCGTGCGATATCATACTTTATCTTGAGGATAAGGACGCCGCTCAGAGTAAAGAAATGCTCGGCTGCGTATCGGGCTTTATGATGAAAAACAATATCGCGGCGATCAACCTCCCCAATACGGTCGGCGCGACCATAAAGACGTTTACTGCGGAGGACTTCAAAACTACGGCTCCGAGCGGACCGCGTTCGCTTGGCGGTTACACGCCGCAGGCGGGCAGTGCGCCGTCACAGCCCGGCAGGAGCTATCCTTCCGGACAGTCTGCGGCTTCACAGTCGCAGAACGCAGACGACGGTAATAACTTTGCACGCAATTTTTTGAAAAAGTTTTCAAAAAAGCCTTGACAAATGACCCTCGGCACGTTATAATATATAACGTTGCCGAGATACACGGAGAGGTGTCCGAGCTGGCCGAAGGAGCATGATTGGAAATCATGTATACGGTTTCCGCCGTATCTGGGGTTCGAATCCCCAT
>OMPZ01000212.1 GCA_900313125.1 uncultured Eubacteriales bacterium
AATACTTCTGCCCAGTTTGGAAGGTATATGAAAATTAGTAGAACGCTTTATCAACTGGAATAAATTATACATTGAAAATGTTACGATAATATGAACAAATCGGATTTTTTCAAAAATTGGTAGTATGATTTAATTGCAACTGAATTTGCTAATATTTATATTAACTTTCACCAATCGGATCATACTATGATATCCACAGAGAAATTTTAGCGTTACACTTTTAATTGAGAGGGAAAATATAGTCGCAGCAGCCGTATTTATCAAGAACAGGTCTCCATTCATGCGATATGCTGTCGCTGTCCGCTATAAACACGGGCAGTATACCCAGCCGCATATAGCTGCCCCTGTCGATAAGCTCAAGAATGCCCTTCGGCGGGTGGAATACCGCGCTGTCCTCCTCGCGAGGAACGACAAAAATACACACCTGATAAAGAAACAGCTCACCGTCGTCGCGATTGAGTCTGTTTGCAAGCGCGAGGTCGGGACGAACGCCTTCGGGAATCTCCTCGCGGTGCTCCTTTAGTACGGCGCTGACCCTGCTGCATTGCAGTCGGAAAAGATCCTTGAAGGTACTGTAGCCCTCGCTGTTCGGGAAAAGTCTTATCTCAAATTCCTTCATGGAATAAATGCCTTCGATAACGCCCCTGTCGGAAAGCTTATGGAACGACGGCGTTTCAACGAGTATCCTCGGGTCGGAAACGTAATCGAAAATGTTTATCTGCATGAGCCGCCGCGGGTTTATCTTGCACAGTCCGCGGATATAGCGGTAGATGAACATGGCAAGCGTCTCGCTCGGGTCATCGCTTCTCACCTTCGGCGAGTAGCGCAGCACATACGGCTTTAGGTCGTGGTGGACGATCGTGAGCTTTGAGCGGCTGTCGATGCACATCGCGTCAAGCAGCCTGTAATCGGTCGAAGCAGGCATCGGCGTTTTTTTCCATTGCCTGAGCGCCTGCGCTATACGTTTTTTCTGCTCACGGGCGGCAAACGCTTTTTGAGACGATGCGCGGCATTTATCCTCAAGCGTGGAAAGCTCGTTCTCAAGCCCTGCTATCTTGTCTGAAAGAAGCTTGTGCTTTACATCGAGCGGAGTGAGCTTGTCGGCAAGGCTTTTTCTTGCTTCCTCTTCAAAATCGGGCTCTGCGGGGCGTTCCGACTCTATCGCTTCGATCTCATCGGCAAGCTGAGTCATGCGCTCCTTTTCATACAAAGCAATTCCGCCCTTTTTGTTTTTGAGCTCGCCGAGACGTTTTCTCTCGTATTCGAGCTGCTCGGTGTAGTATTTCACGTCCTTGCGGTTGAAGGTTATCCGCTCCTGAAGTGAGCTTATCTCGTTTTGCGAATACAGCATCGAAAGGTACGTCAAAACGTGATCGTGCTTTAAGTAGCAGAATATCATGAAGTTGTACTTGCCGTTTTCGAGCGACTCATACTCGGAGAATATCTTTTTGCGCTCCATGTCCTTTGCAAAGGCGAGCTTTGAAATAACTCCGCCGGAAAATCCGGTGAGCAGAAAACGGCGAAACAACATTCCGCAGGCAAAAGCCGAGAGAACGGACCATATCACCGCGCCGATACTCTGAGACGGTGCAGCGGCGAATATCCCGATAAGTACGCCGGGTATACAGCCGACAACAAAGCCGGTCACGGCGAGTATTTTATATTTGATAGGCAGACTGCGAACGCTCTCGAGCTTTTCGTAAAGAAGGTGTACCACGCTTGAGAAAACGCCGCCCAAGGCAAGCGTACTGATAGCGGTTTTGATAAAAAATGAGACGGCATTCGGCGGAAAAGAAAACAGCAAAAGCACCGTTATCAGCAAGAGCGCTGTAAACACAGCCGCCGAGATATTGGCGATTTTTGTGTGGATCTTTTTCGAGACGTTCCCGTCCACAAGTTTTCTGTAAAACTCGGAATGCGAAAAGTCGTCCTCTGTTTGCACAAGCCCGTCAAAGCCCGATATCCATGTATCGCAGATCTTATTTACGTCGCCGTCGAGCATTTCAAGCTGAAATTTTGTCAGCAGCCCCTTATCTCTTGCGCGCTCAAGCACGGCGAGCGCATCGGGGTCAGATGGCGGGAAGCTGCGCCCCGTAAAGTTATTGAACTTTTTCTGCTGTTCCTTGAAGGTCTGATAAGCGTCGTCAAGCTCCTTCAAGTGGCGCGTCAAGGTCTTTTCCTGCTCCTGCGCCTTTTTGACAGCCGCATCAAATTCGTCCTTTTTGCTCTGGATATCGTTTTTCGCTGTCTGCTGAGCTACGGCTTTTCTATTGGAGAGCTTGAAATCAAATCTCGCCTGACTTTTCTGCCAGACGTCCTTTTTCTTTTTGACCTCCGCGGCGACAACCGCGTCGTATTCACGGCGGTTTGCGTCGTCCTGCTGCTGCATTTCCTCAAGCTCGGCTTTTAACTTATCGCGTGCTGCCGCGGCGGCTTCTGCGTCGGACTGTGCCTTGGAAGAATCTGCACAAGCCTCCTCGTATGTGTAAACGGAGCTGAGATAATCGTCGTAGGTCATATTTTCGATCAGAACATCGTCGGTAATGGTACTCACACCTACCGCTGTTATTCTATCTGTACTGCTGTCCATACACACACCGCCATTCTTTATGTTTATAAAAATGTAATTATTGTAACATTATCCAGTATACATTTTACATCAATATAACAAAAATGTCAACAGCGGCGGGCAAGCGCCCGCGAGCGATTACGCGGTTGTAGTTTGTCTAAGGCACTACATCAGCCCCGCGCGGCTCGGCGCGCCAGCACGCCTACTTTGTTCAAAAGGCGGACTAATTTTCATTTACAGATATAGCTCGACAGATCATTACCATGCATCGCTTATGCCGGTTCGGTCGGTGCTTCTGCTGAGCCGTGGTCTCCACAGTAGACCCGCGTCTCTGCGTGCCTACTTTGTTTAGAATTGAAAACTACCTGTCAAATCTTATCGACCAGCTTCATCAGTTTGCAGTTTTCTATCCCTGCGCTCCAAAATTTTTCAATGGGGATATTTTTCACTTGACATACGATGCTTGAATTCATTGCTCCGTGACCGACTATCAATATATCTTTGTTGTCGTTAAGCTGCGGCTCGACTACCTCTCTTAAAAAATCGCCTGTACGGGCAAATAGCTCTCCCAAGCTTTCGGCGCCTTCCGCCGGAACGGTGTATTTTTCGGGGTGATAAAAAAGCTGATTGATCGGGCAGTCGGGGATATTGAAGCTGTTTTCGACTCCCTCGTATATGCCGAAGCTCATTTCAATTAAGCGTTCGTCGGTTATTATCGGAACATTTCTGCCTTTGAGCAATATCTCGGCTGTTTCCTTTGCGCGGATAAGCGGCGAGCAGTAACAAATGTCAAAGTGGACGTCTTTGTATTCGTTCGCGGCGCTGACAGCCATTTCTCGTCCTTCATCATTGAGCGGGATATCCGTCCTGCCCTGAAGCTTATGTTTTGCGTTCCAGTCTGTTTTTCCGTGTCTTATTATGTATAGCATAGTTACCCTCACTAACAGATAAATTTATATGCAGTCTTGCGAAAGCTTATCGGCGTATGATTATTGGTATATTTTATCACATTCGGGAGCTAATATCAATATTTTTCACTCACGTCGTTCGGTGCTGCTGACTTTGGCAACGTCCGCCTACTGTAGACCGCTATTAGGTATGATTTTGGACGCGGGCGATAATTTGGATAAATAGTTTAAGTTGGTGCGCGTATTTGCTTGGCGGCGCGTGCCGCCCCGGCATACCGCACCGCTTGGAGTTGTAAGTGTTGATATTTGGAGAATAATGTGATATAATCATACAGGAACAGATTTTCGAGAAATACAGATGTTTTATAAGCGGCGTTTTGCCGGGAGGATGAGTAAAATATGGATACACGCATAATAGCTTTTGACGTGGAAACGCCAAATTCACGAAACGACCGAATGAGTTCTATCGGTATAGCCGTTATCGAGGACGGCAAGGTCGTCGATACATATACAACTTTAATTGACCCCGAAACATATTTTGCTCGGTTCAACATCGAGCTTACGGGCATTACGCCTGAAATGGCGAAGGCTGCGCCGAATTTCCCGAAAGTATGGAAAATGTACGGAGAACTTCTGCAAAGCGGGCTGCTGCTCGCACACAACGCGCCGTTTGATATGCGCGTGCTGTCAAAGTGTCTGAGGTTTTACAAGATAGACGCGCCGCGATATCTGCATTACGCGTGTACTGTACAAATGGGACGCCGATGCTACCCCAAGCTGCCGAACCATCAGTTAAACACGCTCTGCGAGTACAGGGGTATAGAGCTCGACCACCATAAGGCTGACAGCGACAGTCTTGCCTGCGCAAAGCTTTATCTCGATTACATGGAGCAAGGCTTAGACCCGTCCGGCTTTATCCGAAAATACGATACTCACGAACTGCGGACAATAAGAAAGTAAAGGTAACATCGATGCACGATATATGGAATCCGTGGCACGGCTGTGTAAAATGCAGCGAAGGCTGCAAAAACTGTTATATGTACTATCTTGACGGCGCGCGCGGAAAAAACGGAGCGGATATCTACCGAACAAAGCAGGGCTTTCGTTACCCGCTCTCAAAGGATAAAAACGGGCAGTACAAGGTCAAAAGCGGCGAGATGCTGCGCGTATGCATGACGTCCGACTTTTTTCTCGAGGACGCCGACGAATGGCGAAGCGAAGCGTGGGAGATCATCAGAATGCGCCCCGACGTGAAGTTTTTTCTCCTGACAAAACGACCCGAGCGCGTTGCGGAGCATCTGCCGCACAACTGGGGCAGCGGCTGGGAAAACGTATTCTTTAACGTGACCTGTGAAAACCAGAAGCGCGCCGACGAGCGAATACCTATCCTTCTCGACCTGCCGTTCAAGCACAAGGGTATCATGTGCGCGCCGTTCATCGGCGGAGTTACGATCGAAAAATATCTGCCGTCGGGTCAGATAGAACAGGTGCTGTGCGACGGCGAAAACTACGGCGGTTCACGTCCGTGCCATTATGAATGGGTAAAGCGGCTGAGCGACGAATGCCGCCGCTATAACGTCACCTTTGTTTTCTGCGGCACGGGCAGACGCTTTGTCAAGGACGGCAGGCTTTACAGCATTGAGGACAGCCACGTGCAGACAGAGCAGGCGTTTCGCTCGGGGCTGAGCTTTTCGGGCAGACCGATCGACTTCAAGCTTACAAATATTTTCGGCGACCCGATACCGGAAAGCGAGCTGTACAAGCCGTATTACGGAGAAAAATGCCGCACCTGCTCAATGAAGCTCAGCTGCAACGGCTGCAGCAAATGCGGAAAGTGCGGTTAAGAACAACGCAAATGATCCCCCGTGTATATTCACACGGGGGATCGTTCTGTCAAAAATCAAATTCAGGGAATGATTACTTCTTTACATTGAAAGCCTTCATGCCCGGATAAACTGCGCTGTCGCCAAGCTCTTCTTCGATCCTGAGGAGCTGGTTGTACTTTGCAACACGCTCGGAACGGCTCGGAGCACCTGTCTTGATCTGGCAAGTGTTGAGTGCAACTGCGAGA
>OMPZ01000172.1 GCA_900313125.1 uncultured Eubacteriales bacterium
CAAAAGCCTTATCATCACGAACGCCCACAGGATAAACAAGGGCGAGATGCCCGTTATCGACCGCACAGACAACGACTTCTTCTTCATGGCGCGCACGAACGAAAAGCAGGTAGTCGACACAGTCATTTCGCTTTGTCAGACACGTCTGCCAAAGGCTTACGGCTACTCGCTCATGACCGATATTCAGGTGCTTTCGCCGTCGAAGATCGGCGCGGCAGGCACGATCGAGCTGAACCGCGCGCTCCAGAACGCCGTGAATCCGCCCGACGAGCGCAAAACGGAGCTTATCATTAACGGACGCACCCTGCGCGAGGGCGACAAGGTCATGCAGACGAAAAACAACTACAATATCCCGTGGGAGAAAAAAGACGGCACGATGGGCGAAGGCGTTTTCAACGGCGACATCGGGGTACTCTCAGAAATAGACCGCAAACGCCGCGAGGTCATTGTCACGTTCGACGACAAGACCGCAAAGTACACCTACGACGACGTTATCGCGCTCGACCTCGCCTACTGCACCACGGTACACAAAAGCCAGGGCAACGAGTTTGAAGCGGTCATCATTCCGATGTGGAAATGTCCGCGCCCGCTTTTGTACAGAAACATTCTCTACACGGCAGTCACAAGGGCGAAGAAAATGCTCATTCTTGTCGGCAGCCCCGACGAGATGGCGGCAATGATACATAACAACAAGAGAACTCTGCGTTATACGATGCTGAGAGACTTTTTGATGAAAAACGAAGATGCTTTCTAATATGTTTTACCCCTATCTCTGCCCGTACTGCGGCGCGGTGATGGACAGGCTCGCAGAGTCGTGCGGGAAATGTGAAAAATATCTTGACACCCAGCCGCATTTTCAGCGGCTCGAAAACGGCTCGCTCTGCGTAAGCGCGTTTGAGTACGGCGACGTTTACAGCAAGGCGGTACTCGACTACAAGTACAACGGCATCGGTCAGCTAAAACGCCAGCTTTCGCTGACTTTAGCGCGTATCATAAAGGACGAGCTTATCGAATACGATTTCGACATATTTACGTCCGTTCCGACAAGATTCGACTTCAAGGGCGAGCATTTCGATCAGGTGAAGCCGCTCGCACGCCTTGCCGCACAGCAGACAGGGAACGTTTACCGCTCAGTCCTGCGGCAAAACAGTCCGAAGGCGACGCAGCACACGCTGACGAAGGAACAGCGCGCCGAAAATGTCAAGGGTATATACGAGCTGAAACGCGGCGCGTTCGTCAGAGGAATGACGATACTGCTCTTTGACGACGTAATAACTACGGGTTCGACGCTTCGCGAGTGCTCCGACGTCCTCCTCGCAAACGACGCCGACGAGGTCGTTTGCATAACGTACGCGTGGTAGAAGCAAAACGCTTCCACAAACGAGCGTTTTTGAGCCGTAATTATTGTGTACTGCAATGATCTTCACACTAACTGCTATAAACAAAAAATACTTTTTCTGTATAAATAAATCTAAAATACTTTATTTTCAATTGATTTTTTGCCCAAAACAGGACACATTTTTTAATGAAAAACAAATAAAAATCCGACATTTCCTCAATAATCATTTTATTGTATATTGACAAAAAGGCCCTTGCTATAATATAATTAAATATGGGAAAACCTGTATGTTCATACTGATTCCTGATCAAAAACTTTAAAAGGATTTTCGAGGATAATTTTCGCAAGACAAGGAAGAGCATGAAGTAATACTGACGTATTTCAAGTGCGATGACGCAGTATTGCGGAAATTAGACCGAAAAGACTTAAAGGTTTTAATCAGGAAGCAGTATCTGAAGGGATGTATAAAGTGTGAGTGTGGACATTGCAATAGATCTTGGAACATCAAACACCAGAATTTATATCGCAGGCAAAGGCAAGTTTCTTGACGAGCCGTCTGTGGTTACCATAAATCTCGACAACGACGATATCGTCGCGGTCGGAGAAGAGGCCTACGCTATGATGGGCCGCACGTCGCAGAGACTGAGCTCGATCGAGCCGATAGTCGGCGGCGTAATATCAGATTTCTACCTTATCGAAAATATGATAAAGATACAGCTCGGCAAGGCTAACATCAGCAAGATAATGAAACCTCGCGTCGTCGCGTGTATCCCGGGTGAGATAACCGACGTTGAAAAGCGGGCCGTCGTGAACTCTATCCTTTCGATAGGCGTTCGCAGCGTGAGCCTTATCGAATCGTCAAAGGCGGCGGCGATAGGCGCAGGGCTCGACATTCGCAGCCCTCACGGCAGGCTCGTGCTCGACATGGGCGGCGGTACTACCGACATCGCTGTGCTGTCGCTGGGAGATATCTCGGTGTCACGCTCGATGAAGGTCGGCGGCAACAGCTTTGACGAGGAGATCATAAAGTATGTACGCAGAAAGTACAACCTCATTATCGGAAGGGTAACGGCGCAGAAGGCGAAGCTTGAGATCGGCTGCGTTACAAAGCCCGAGGAGGACAAGACCTGCGTCGTCAAGGGCAGGAACACCGTTACAGGTCTGCCGCAGGCGATCGAGCTGCATTCAAGCGAGCTTTACGAAACGCTCGCCGAGACAGCGGTGACAGTCGCGCAGCAGGTGCAGGACGTTCTGGAGGAAACACCCCCGGAGCTTGTCGGCGATATCTACAAGGACGGTATCATGCTGACAGGCGGCGGCGCGCTGCTTAGTGGCTTTGACAAGCTTATCGAGCAGCAGGTCAAGCTTGAGGCTCACATTGCCGACGAACCTGCCGATTGCGTTATCAACGGCTGCGGCTCGTCGCTGAAATATATCGGTCAGGCAGAGATAGACGAAAACGGAGCGGTCAATCCGCTGAGTATGCCTTACTGATCTTTTGAAATTATAGTTTTGGGTTATTTATTTTGATAGTGTGCGGCTTTTGCCGTGAAAACAGTCTGACATCAAATCTTTACGACCTGTTAATGTACAAATATGTATTAAAGGACGATGACACAAATGGTTTATTGCTATCATTGTATGGCACAAATTACTGACGCTCTTCAACCATATTGTCCGAAATGCGGA
>OMPZ01000123.1 GCA_900313125.1 uncultured Eubacteriales bacterium
CCGCCGGAGACCCGCACCCCTCTTCCTTGTCTTGCAAAAATTATCCTCGAAAATCCTTTTAAAGCTTTTAATCAGAGATCAGTATAAAGTTGTATGTGTTTTTTCGCTAAAACAATAATAGAAAAATTGTGAAAAAAGAAAAACTTCAAAAATTTGTTCGAATATTCTTGACTTTTAAGTGTGATTGTGGTAGGTTATAAGTAACGAGCTCGAACAAATATTCTAATTTTCGGAGGAAAGCAGTACAACTATGACTTATAAGGACTACAAGAGATGGGCGAGGGAGTATAAGGTGCAGGCTGACGTTTTGGGGGAGAAGATCGAGAAACGCCGTGCAAAGAGATTTTTTGATAGTGCAGAGGAGAGGGAGGATAATGAAAACGCGGTGCAGATGCTGTACGAGATGCGCCGCGACTGCCTGTGTACATATAAGCTGCTTATGACAAAGGCCGATCAGATCAAGGAGGCGGAAGAAAACGAAAAATACCGTTCGGATAAGTGAGGAGATAGAAAAGCTGTGCTCGATGCAGTCGTATCTTGCACAGGACGATAGCTGCGACAACGTGGGCACGATGAAAAGGCTGCTGAAAACCGCCTTTGACAGCGTGCTGACCGAACGACAAAGAGAGTGTATGTCGATGTATTACTTCGACAGAAAGACCGTTGTGGAGATCGGGGCGGAGCTTGGACTTGACCCGTCTACCGTTTCGCGGCATTTAAAAGCAGGGCGGAGGAATCTTGAAAAGCTCCGCGCACTCGTATAAACAACAGCCCCCGGACTGCGCTCGATCCGATCTGAGCGCAGTCCGGGGGTTTTGTTGGTCATCTGATTATTTGGTGGGTATAGTGTTTTGTAGTATGCGATAGGTTTATTTCCGGTTTTACGTTGTTTATTATTTTTAGTTTTGCGCTCTGTCGCCGCGCGGCGAAAAAGTCGTGCCCTAAACAACCTAAAAACGCGAATTGTCGCCGGGCACTGCCCGGCGCGTAATTGCCCGCGGGCGCCCGCCCGCCGCTTATTCGTAGCGGAGGGCGTCGATGGGGTTGAGGTTGGCGGCTTTGACGGAGGGAACGAGACCGAAGATGATGCCTACGCCCATAGAGAAGCCGACCGAGATGGCGATAGAACCGACGCTTATTACCGTGGGCATATCAATGATAATGCCGACAAGCTTCGCAATGCCGATGCCGATGAGTACGCCTATCACACCGCCGATGCTCGTAAGTACGACGGATTCCGTAAGGAACTGACCGAGTATAACGCGGCGGCGTGCGCCGAGCGCCTTTTTCAGTCCGATCTCGCGCGTCCTTTCAGTTACCGATACGAGCATGATGTTCATTACGCCGATGCCGCCTACGACGAGCGAAATGCTCGCAATGCCGATAAGAAGTATAGACGTGATCTTCATTATCTCTTTGAGATAATCGGCGTCTTCGCTGAGCGTGCCCGCCTTGTACTGGAATTTGTCGCTCACGATAGATGCGTTCAATATATCGGACGCTGCCGTAGCAGAGGTGATGATGTTGTCGGGATCGGGTATTTTTACAAGCAGCGACTGGATATCGTCGTAGCCCGCAACGTCGCTCCATGAGGTGTAGGGAACGTATGCGCCCTTGTCCTCCATTCCGATTGTGAGATAGTAGTCGCTGAGACTTTCGATCTCGCTGTAATCGACAAGTTTTGTAACTATGCCGACTACCGTGAAAAGCTCGTTGCCAAGCTGTACGCTCTTTCCTACGGCGTCCTCGTTTTTGAAAAGCTGGCCCGCGAGAGAATCTGTGAGTATGATAACGTTGCTGCGGTTATCGTAGTCTCGCTGTGTGAAAAGTCTGCCTGAGGTAAGCGTGCGCCCGGAAAGCGGAAAGTAGTCAAGATCAACGCCGTAGCCCGAGCAGTAGTTCGTTTTGTCAAGATACTTTACGTCAAGACCGTACTCGTTGCAGTAGAACGCAGCGGCAGCCTCGATGCCGTCAACGGAGAGCACATCTTGAATGGTCTCTTCGGAAATGGTGGTTATCCCCGGGATAGAGCCGCCTTCCGAGGCGCTGTAGGGTGAGTATTGCTCGTCGCGGCTGTAAAGGCTTATCTTGACCGTGTTTGTGCTGTCGCCGATCATCTCGTTCTTTAGCTGGGCGCTAGCGCCGCCGATGATCGACACGATTATGATGATCGCAGCGATACCGATGATGATACCGAGCATTGTAAGCGCGGAGCGCATTTTGTGTGAGCGGATTCCCCGGAAGGAAAGCATTATATTTTCAAACATTCATCGCACCTCGCTTAATTAGTATAATAATCCAAAGTTGTAGTACATCTCTTCAAATGTTGCATCGACCGTGGGCGCGCCCTCGACCGCCTTGCCGTAGGGGAAAGCGATCCTGTCTTCGGCGGTGAGCCCGTCAACGATCTGCATCATTTCGTACTGTATATTTCCAATCGTTACATAACGCTTTTCAAGAACGTTGTCATCGTTTGCTGCCATGACGTAGTATCTGCCGCCTTCGCTGCGAACGAGAGCGGACGAGAAGTAGAACGTCTTGTCCTTGTCAAATTCCTGCGGCTTCGAGATCTGTACCTCGCCGTCCTCGCTGAGCTCGATGGTGTCACTAAGCGTTACGGTGAATTTGTACTGCGATTCCATTCCGCCTGCCGCGGAATCCTCAAGACTGCCCTGCGCGGCAGGCTCGTCGCTGATATCGGTGACAGTACCGGAGATCTCTGCGCCTGTCTCGTAGTTTTTGATCTTAACCGTGTCGTTCAAGGCGATGTTTCCGAGAGAAAATTCACCGATATCAGCGGTCACGCTCATGCCGTTATCGTTTGTCACCGTGATGTACGCTCCGCTGTCGGAAAGATGATAGATGTCCTTTGCGACGAACGTTACGGTACCGTCGATAGGCGAGACCTCGCCGCCTGTCTGTGCGCGGTATCTCATGGTTTTTGCATTCAGCTCCGCCTGCTTCTTTTGAAGGTTAAGCGTTTCCTTCTGCTTTTGTCTCTCGGAGATCATGTCCTTGAGCTGCTGGCGGGAGTACATATAGTTGTCGTTGAGCGAAAGCTCGTAGGGAGCCTGATCGGTGTCGGTCGTCTCGTCGATCTGGGGCATCTCCGCCGGCATTTCAAAGCCCTCGGGAAGAGTGAACTCCGTGCCGCCGCCCTGCGAGGGCGCGCTCGCCGTGACGAACGTCGCAAAATCGAACTTGCTGCCGGAGAAGGAGATCATGCCGTCGGGGGTGATCGTCACGCCGTCGCTTACCGGGAAGTCGGAAACATCGCTGCCGATCTTGCTGCTGTCGATCACACGCGCGAAAAGCTGCGCGTCGTCCTCGCTGCAAACGTAGAACGCGGCGAACATCGGCTCGGGCGCTTCGGAGAACGCTTTGATGAGATCCTTTGAAACGACCGTGTTAACGCCTGCCATGTAGATCAGCGGATCCTCCTGCGTGCCTGAGCCTGCAAGCGGCATCGTCTTTTCGGTGATGACCGCGTCGAACTTCGAGCGCGGCTTGTCGGGCGTTTCTTTTTTGTCGTCGCTGTCTGTCTCCGGCTCACTTTGCTCTTCTTCCTCGTTGTCGTCGGATTGGGGCGCGTTTTCACTCGGCTGGAGACGCGTGAGAACGTCGATCTCGTTTTCGATTATCGTGATCTCGTTGGTGATCGTCTTTACTTGAAGCTCCGCGTCCTGCACGCTGTCCTCGAGCGAGTGGGTGTCGTAGGAGATGAGCACGTCGCCCTTTTTGACTGTGTCGCCCTTCTTTACGTTGATCTTATCGAGCTTTAGCTCGGGGTCGAGCTTAACGTTGACAAGGCTGCCCTTTTGCAGCTTGCCGTAGTATGTCTCGCCCGACATATCTGCCATATAAGATGAAAATTCTGCGTTTGCAGACTCTACGGTCGCGACCTTGACGTATTTTTTCGATTCGCGTACCTTTACGCCTGCGAATATACCGCCTCCCACGGCGATAAGAAGCAGCGGTATGACAACGTATCTTGCTTTGAATTTACCCATTATCGTTACCTCCCTGCTGCTGTGTTTCTGTTTTTTCAAGCGTGAGCTTTTTCGCGCTTGCTGTGTTTGCCTGACGGCTGCGCTGCGCTTGACCGCGCTCGTTGTACTCACCGAGAGACATAAGCTCGCCGTCGTAGATAACGACGATCTTGTCGGCGCAGTCGGCTACCGACTTTTCGTGAGTTATCATCACGATCGTAACGCCCTCGGAGTTGAGCGTTGAGAAAAGCTCCATTACCTGGTCGCCGGAGCGTGAGTCGAGCGCGCCCGTAGGTTCGTCGGCAAGGAGTATCTTCGGTGTGTTTACGATAGCTCTTGCGATGGCTACACGCTGCTTCTGACCGCCCGAAAGCTGGGTGGGGTAAAACTTCATTCTGTCGGCAAGACCGACCTTCTCGAGCGCGGCTGTGGCGATCTCGCGGCGCTTTCTTTTCTTCACGCCTGCGTAAAGCAGCGGCAGCTCGACGTTTGCGAGCGCCGTCTCGCGTGGCATGAGATTGAAGTTCTGGAAAACGAAGCCGATGCCCTTGTTGCGTATAGAGGAAAGGGAGTGGTCGTTCTGGTCGGCAATGTTTATGCCGTCGAAGAGGTATGTGCCGCTAGTCGGCTTGTCAAGTAGACCGATGATGTTCATCAGCGTCGATTTGCCCGAGCCGGAAGGACCCATTATCGAAAGGTAGTCGCCCTCTTTGACCTGAAGGTCGATGTTCTTGAGGACGGGCACCTCCATATCGCCTGCCTGATAATTCTTGTAAATGCCTTTTAAGTCAAGGATCATATTTTCGCCCTCCTTAACCTAAATCTGCAAGGTCGTCTTCGGGTATTGCCATATCGTCAGCGGGGATCGACATATCGTCTGCCGGGATCCCGAGATCCTCAAAGCCGTGAGCTGTCTCCATGCCTTCAAAGAAACGTTCCTCGGGGAACGCGATGTAGTCGCTGTCGGAAAGCCCGGATACGATCTCGTAGCGGTACAGCTCTTCGTCATACTCGCCGAGCTCAACGCTCTGCTTTTTGAGTGCGCCGTTTTCCTCGATCCATACATAAGGAGCGGTGTCGAGGTCGGCGATGAAAAACTCGTCTATCCACAGACCGTCGTCTGCTTCTGCATTGTCGGAGCCTACGGCTTCTTCGACCGTAACGTGCTGACCGATGAGCAGACCCTCTGTTGTGTCGAGAGAGATGTAAACTGGGTACTTAGTTGTTGTGTCGAGACCCATCACGTTGTTGCTTGTGATCGGTTTCGCGGTGTCGATCGAAACGACCTTGCCGCTCCATGTGAGGCTTTCGTCCGTTCTTGAGCGGATCGTTATTTCCTCGTCTACGAAGAACTCGGAGATGTGCTCCTCGCTGATGCTTGCCTTTACACGGAAATCACCCGATGATGTGATGGTTATGTACGCTTCCGCGGTAGGATCGTCAACGGTGCGGATCTTGCCGTCTACCGACGATTTTACGACGGAGTTCTTTATGGAGTTCTCAAGCTTTTTGATAGTCTTGTCGAGCGAGTTGAGACTGTACTCGGCTTTTTTCAGATTGAGCTTGTTCGCTTCGATCTGGTTCTCAAGCGAGAGACGCTGGTTTTTCGTGGCTGTTTTCTGCTCCTTTTCGAGCGTTGCGATCTGGTCGTTGTACGACTTTATCTCGGACTGAGCCTGCTCGCGGTCAAGCTTTGCCTGGTCAAGCTGGAACTGCATTTCTTCAACGTTGTACTCGAAGAGCTTGTCGCCCTTTTTGACGTCGTCGCCTTCCTTTACGAACACGTCCTTGATCTTCTTTTCGGCGTCGGTATCAACGGAGATGACCTCCTGCGATTCGATCACCGCGCTGTAACGGTTATTGAGAAACGGTGTGCCGCCGCCTTGTCCGCCTACCGGCGAGACGTAAGCGACGTTGTCGTTAAAGCTGCCGCCGCCCGTTATCATGGGCATCAGAAAAAACCAGCCTGCTGCGAGCACAGCGGCTATCACGACGATGATAATGATTACCTTGAATACCTTCTTCATACTGTTTCCTCCATAGATATGTTCTATTTGGCGTAATACAATTATACACTGGCGGAATATGGCTGTCAATAGCAATTTCTAAATTTGTTTTATTAAATTTTAAAAATGGGTAAAGTCATACGCTCTGCTGTAATTATTTTTTGAGTGCGGTATTAATGATTGTTTTCTGCGCTGAAAAATAGTATAATATAGATCAATAAAAACTGCGGAGCAGCGCAGCGATGAGGTGATCTTATATGAAAGCATTGGTTGTATACTATTCTCTTGAGGGGAACACGAAAGCGATAGCAGCGCAGGTAGCAGCGGCGGTCGGCGCGGACACGCTCGAGCTTGTGCCAAGCAAGGCGTACCCCACGGGCAAGGCTACGAAATTTCTGTGGGGCGGCAAGAGCGCCGTGATGGGGGAGTCGCCCGTACTTGAGCCTTACAGCGTGAAGGTCGGCGACTACGACACCGTGATACTTGGCACGCCGGTATGGGCGAGCAGATGCGCGCCGCCGCTGAGGTCGTTTTTGACGCAGCAGTCGCTCGTCGGCAAGCGTGTTTTTGCCTTCGCCTGCGCGGCGGGCAAGTCGGCAGGCAAAACATTCGATCAGCTTGAAGAGCTGTGCGGCGTAAAGCTTTCGGCATCGGAGCTTTTCACAGATCCCGCTTCGGGCAGAGACCCGATGAAGGACGAAAAGCTCAAGGCATTTATCCAAAAAATAAAATAAAAAATGGGCTGCCGTTTTTCGGCAGCCCATAACTGTATCTTAAATTATTCCGCTTTAGCTTCTTCGGCAGGCTTGTCCTCGGGTGCCGGTGCAGGCTCTTCAGCCTTTGCGGGTTCTTCGGCTTTTTCTTCCTTTTCAGCCTTTGCTGCTTTTGCAGTCTTAGCCTTAGCGGTCTTTTTTGCAGTCTTTTTCTCCTTCTTCGGCTCTTCCTTCGGAGCGGGTACGGGGAGCTCCTTGTCAAGCGTGATATAGAGAACGCCGAGCGGCGGGATAGTCAGGTCGAGAGACTGGTCGAGATTGTTGAAGTTTATCATCTCAGCTTTGAGCTCGCCCTTGTTTTCTACGCCGCAGCCGCCGAACTCGGTGCTTTCGGAGTTGAGTACCTCTTTGTAGATACCGTACTTCGGCACGCCGACTCTGTAGTGCTCTCTCGTGATCGGCTGGAAGTTGCAGACAACGAGGACCTCGGAGCCGTCGTATGCGATCCTTCTGAACGCCACGATGCTTCTTTCTGCGTCCTCAAGAGCTACCCAGCGGAAGCCGTTCCAGTCGTAGTCGTTCTCGTGCATTGCCGGAACGTCACGGTAGAACTTGTTGAGCGTTGAAACGAAGTGGTTGAGCTCTCTGTGCTTGTCGTAGTCGAGAAGATTCCATTGGAGCTGAGCCTCGGCGTTCCACTCGTCGAACTGACCGATGTCGAAGCCCATGAAGAGCAGCTTCTTGCCGGGGTGAGCCATCATGAACGACAGGAAGCCTCTGATACCCTGGA
>OMPZ01000207.1 GCA_900313125.1 uncultured Eubacteriales bacterium
GCCGTCAAGCCAAAGAACCTGAGAGTATGCGTCGTTGTGAGCCTTTACCTGACCGATAAGGCTTGCTGCGTAGTTGCCGCCTGTCTTTGCGAAGCCCATGCCGCCTCTTACCGCACGAACGTACTCGTCCTCGATCCAGATGCCTACCGGATCAAGACCGCTCTCGTAGTATGCGCCGCTGGGTGCAAGGATTATCATGAACAGATATGTCTCGGACGGAGCAACGCCGAGGAACTCGTCTGTTGCGATGATGAACGGACGGATATAAAGCGATGTGCCGGGATCTGTGGGGATCCAGTCCTTATCTACCTCGACAACAGCCTTGCACGCCTGAACGAAATCTTCAACGGGGATCTGCGGAATGCAGAGTCTGTCGTTAGTTTTCTGTGCTCTCTCGGCGTTCTTGTCGGGTCTGAAAAGATAGACCTCGCCGTTGTCGCCCTTGTAAGCCTTGAGACCCTCAAACATCTCCTGACCATAGTGGTATACCATAGCTGCAGGCGAAAGGCTGATGTTCTGGAACGGAACGATCCTCGGGTCGTGCCAGCCCTTGCCCTCTGTGTAGTTCATAATGAACATATGGTCGGTGAAGATCTTACCGAAACCAAGCGGCTTGCCCGGCTCGGGCTTTTTCTTCGGTTCAGTTGTCTTGGTTATCTTGATGTCCAACACAAAAATGCATCTCCTTAAAGAAAGATTATAGAATGAGAATTATGGGTATGTTACCCTGACAATTACGATTATATAACTATTGAAGATAAAAGTCAAGGACAGCGGACAAAAAATGCAGTTTTATTTTTCGATTCCTTCATTTTCGCTGTCAGCCGTTTTCATCGGAGAAGCTTTTGATCTCGTCCATAAATATGCTGCCGTAAAGAGAGAGCTTTCTCTCGCCGACTCCGCTTATCGAGATAAATTCCGACGCGGTCGCCGGGCGTTTTGCGCATATCTCGCGAAGGGTCGCGTCGGTAAACACGGCGTAGGCGGGGATACCGGCTCTTTCGGCAAGCCGCTTTCTAAGCGCCTTCAGGCGATCGAACAGTCCCTCGTCGTAGGAGTACCCTGCGGAAAGCGTGCGCGGCTGCTTGTCGTCCTTGAGCACCTTCGTCGTGATCGTCTCCTCGCCCTTTAGCACCCGGGGAGACGAAGGCGTGAGCTTTATCACAGGGTATTCGCCTTCCGCTCTGAAAAGATAGCCTTTGAGTATCAGCGCGTTTATCACCGAGCGCAGGCGGCTTTCGGAGTCCTCCTTCATGATGCCGTAGGTCGGCAGCTTGTCAAAGCCGAGGGCGCGTATCCTTTCGGTGTTCGCTCCGCGCAGCACGTCGCAGATCATTTTAACGCCGTAGCTTTGACGCATACGAACGATGCAGGAGATTATCTTCTGCGCGTCTACCGTTATATCTGCCGTTTCGTAGTGGAGAAGGCAGTTCGAGCATTTGCCGCACGAGCCGCGGTGCTTTTCTCCGAAATATGTAAGCATGAACGAGCGCAGGCAGTCGTTCGTCGTGCAGTAATACGTCATATATTTGAGCCGCATCTCGTCGCGCAGACGAAGCTGCGACTTTTCCTCGTCGCTCAGCTCCTCGCTGTACTCTGCATTTTCTATGAAAAAACTTGCAGTATGAACGTCCTTCGGAGAGTACATGAGGATACATTCCGCTTCCGAACCGTCGCGCCCCGCTCTGCCCGCTTCCTGATAGTAGCTCTCGATATCCTTCGGCATATTGTAGTGGATAATGTAGCTGACGTTCGACTTGTCGATACCCATTCCAAAGGCGTTCGTCGCAACTATGATCGGCACTCTGTCGTAGACGAAATTCTCTTGACTGCGCCGCCTTTCGCTCTCGTCGAGACCGGCGTGGTACCTCACGGCGGAATAGCCGTTGTCAACGAGCAGCGCGTGCGTTTTCTCGACGGTCAGGCGCGTGTTGCAGTAGATGATCCCGCTGAGAGACTGACGCTCCTTGACGAGAGAGAGCAGCTTTTCTGTTTTCGAGCCGGGAGTTATCACGGAGAAAAACAGATTCGGGCGGTCGAAGCCCGTCGTCACGCATTCGGGGTCGGTAAGCTCAAGCAGACGTATCATATCGTTTCTTACGTTCTCGGTCGCGGTCGCGGTGAACGCGCCTACCGGCGGACGTTTCGGAAGCTCCGACACGAAAGCCGAGATCTTCAGGTAGCTCGGGCGAAAATCCTGCCCCCAATGCGACACACAGTGCGCTTCGTCTACGGCGACAAGCGAGATCTCGATCTCGGCGCAGGCGGCAAGAAAGCTCTCGGAGGAAAGCCTTTCCGGCGCGATGTAGACGATCTTGTACCACCCCTGCTTCATTCTCTCGAGCACCTTTGAATACTGCGGGGGCGTTAGCATACTGTTGATATACGCTGCCTTTATGCCGCTTTGCACGAGCGACATGACCTGATCGTGCATGAGCGAGATCAGCGGAGATATAACGAGCGTGATACCCGGCAGGATCAATGCAGGTATCTGATAGCACATGGATTTTCCGGCGCCCGTAGGCATTATCCCGACGATATCTCTGCCCGCCGTCAGCGCGTCGATTATCGTCTCCTGCCCCTCGCGGAACGTTTCGTGACCGAAGTACTTTTTCAAAAGCTCGTATTTTATTGATCCATCGGGTCTGCTGCTCATGTTGGACTTTCCTTTCGGTTAGGGTTTACATCTATTCTATCACAAAAGACAAAATATATCAAACAATTCAGTAAACTGTGGGCAGATGTGCGCCGGCGATTACGCGGTTGTAGTTTGAGTAGGGCGATACTTCATCGCCGCGCGGCTCGGCACTCCAGAGTGCCTACTTTGTCTAATGCAGAAGTCCAGCGTTTCATGGTAGTGTGCTCGATAATTTCTCTGCCCTCTTGGATTTTACAATAACGGAGCAAAAACACATTCGTTTTCCTCCACATCTGTTTATCGGCAGCTATAGCTTTCCGGCAATGCTTATTGCCTATGTTTTTCAATACAAAAGTAAAAGGGTATGTTATGGGCTTTTGCGGCGAATTGCCGAAATTGCCCGAAGGGAGTCCATTTTAATTGAAAAAGCATTTTGAAAGTGGTATAATCAGAAAGTTGAAAATAATAATGTCGGCGTTGTGTCGAACGCCAAGTCAGAATAAAAAGAGGTAAGGAATTTGGGTACAAGAGAAAATCTCAGGAATGTAGCGATCATCGCTCATGTCGATCACGGAAAGACTACGCTCGTCGATCAGCTTCTTATGCAGAGCGGTACGTTCAGAGAGAACGAGACCGTTGCCGAGCGCGTTATGGACAGCAACGACCTTGAACGCGAGCGCGGTATAACTATCCTGTCGAAAAACACTTCCGTAATGTATAAGGGAACAAAGATAAACATCGTCGATACGCCCGGTCATGCCGATTTTGGCGGCGAGGTAGAGCGTATCCTCATGATGGTAGACGGCGTGCTGCTGCTCGTAGACGCCTTCGAGGGCTGTATGCCGCAGACAAGGTTCGTGCTCAAAAAGGCGCTCAGCCGCGGATTAAAGCCGCTCGTTGTCATCAATAAGATCGACCGCCCCGGCGCGCGCCCGGCGGAGATCGTTGACGAGGTGCTCGATCTGTTCATCGAGCTCGGCGCGGACGACGACCAGCTTGAGTTCCCCGTTGTATACGCTTCCGGCAGAGACGGATACGCAACTCTTGACCCGGACGCACCGGGCGAGGATATGCAGCCGCTTTTCGACAAGATACTTGAGGAGATACCCGCTCCCAAGGGCGACATCGACGGTCCTCTTCAGTTGCTTTTCTCGAATATAGATTACGACGATTACGTTGGACGCATCGGTATCGGACGCGTAGAGCGCGGCACGGTAAAGGCAGGTCAGCAGATAGCTCTCTGCCACGCCGACGGCTCGGTAACAAACGCGAAGATCGTCAAGCTTTATCAGTTTGAAGGACTCAAAAGAGTTGAAGCCGAATCGGCTGCTCTCGGCGACATCGTTTCCGTCAGCGGTATTGCAGACCTCAACATCGGCGAGACGGCGTGCGCGCCCGACTGCGTAGAGCCGCTGCCGTTCATCAAGATAGACGAGCCGACCGTATCTATGAATTTCCTCGTAAACAACAGCCCGTTTGCCGGCAGAGAGGGTAAGTTCGTAACGTCGAGAAATCTGCGCGACCGCCTGTTCAAGGAGGTCGAGACGAACGTCGCTATGCGCGTTGAAGAGACGGACAGCGCCGACACGTTCAGAGTTTCGGGACGCGGCGAGCTGCATCTCTCCATTCTCATCGAGCAGATGAGACGTCAAGGCTACGAGTTTCAGGTATCTCGTCCGACTGTTATCTTCAAGAAGATCGACGGTGTGATGTGCGAGCCTATCGAGTACCTCATCATCGAGGTGCCGGAGGAGTATGTCGGCGCGGTAATGGAAAAGCTCGGCTCGCGCAAGGCGGAGCTCGTTGATATGGGCACGCGCGAGGGCGGCACGACTCACATCGAATACAAGATCCCGGCGAGAGGTCTCATGGGCTACCGCTCGGAGTTCCTCACCGACACTAACGGCAACGGCATCATGAACCACGTTTTTGACAGCTACGAGCCGTATAAGGGCGACATCGTTTCGCGTCATCAGGGCTCGCTTATCGCTCACGAGACGGGCGAATCTACAGGCTACGGTCTTTTCAACGTTCAGGACAGAGGACGTATGTTCATAGGACCCGGCGTTCCCGTTTACGAGGGCATGATCGTCGGCGCGTGCCCGAAGAGCGAGGATATCGTCGTAAACGTCTGCAAGAAGAAGCACGCGACGAACACGCGCGCGTCCGGCAGCGACGAGGCGCTCAAGCTTGTGCCGCCGACGATACTCAGTCTCGACCAGAGCCTTGAGTTCATCGCGGACGACGAGCTTGTTGAAGTAACTCCGAAGAACATCAGACTCAGAAAGATGATCCTCAGCAAAGAGCAGAGAATGAAGAAGATGTTCAAAAAATAAAAGTCACAATTCAGACTCAACTTACTACTCCGGCAATTAAATAGTCACAAACGGTATGTTTCTCAAGAACAATTTACGGGGGCTTTCCGGTCGCCCCCGTACCCCTTCGGCTACATCCATAATTTGATAATAATATGTAATTTACTACATTTTATAATTTTATATTATTTAATTACCGCATCAGTAAAAAACACTATACCCCTCAGTCATAAATCAAATTCTCTCAGAGAGAGGATCCCGAAGGGGTGCAGGGGTGCGGGTCTCCTGTGGAGACCTCTGCGAAGCAGAAGCACCGACCGAGCCGACAGGCGAGACCGCGACCGGAAAGCCCCCTGCAATCGGCAAATGAAATAGTATATTGATCAAAAGGCGGTGATACGATGAACTTTGTGATACTTGACCTCGAATGGAACAGCTCGTACAGCAAGAAATACAAGGGCTTTATGAGCGAGATCATCGAGTTTGGCGCGGTAAAATTCAATGACAGCTTTGAAGTTATCGACACATTTTCGATGCTCGTTGCTCCGCAGGTCGCAAAAAAGCTGACGGGCAAGGTGCGCGAGCTTACAAATATCAGCAATGAGGAGCTGGCAAAGGGCGGCGCGACTTACACGCGCGTTCTCAGTAAATTCAAGAAATTCCTCGGCGACGATATCCTGATGACATGGGGTACCTGCGACATTCTCGCGCTGATGGAAAACACACAGTACTACGAAAAAAACGACAGGATCGACTTTATCAGCAAATACTGCGATCTTCAGGTCTACTGCGCCGAGGTGCTCGGCGTTTACAACGCGGGGCGTCAGCTCGGTCTTGCGCCCGCCGCAGAGCTTATCGGCATCGACCCTGCCGATTATGTTGCTCACCGCGCGCTTCAGGACAGTATGCTTTCGATGAGCATTTTCAAGAATCTGTATTACCCCGAGAAGTTCCCGAATTATCTCGAGACGGCGCAGCAGCTCCACTACCGCCTGACTTTCAAGTCGTATTACCTGACGGATATCAACAATCCGCTCGTAAACAAGAGCGAGTTCAATCTACAGTGCGGCACCTGCGGCAGACAGCTTATCCCCCTTACCGACTGGGTAAGCAAAAGCAAGGGCTTTACCGCGACGCTTTACTGCGAGAGCTGCGGCCGCAAAATGACCGGCAAGGTGAAGTTCAAGATAAACTACAACGGTATGTCTATAAAGAAAAAGCTCATA